>DATGFK010000374.1:0-2915 GCA_035309185.1 Aggregatilineales bacterium | reverse complement strand
TCGCAACCAGCCCACTGCTGACCAGATAAGGCAAATGGCTGATGGCGGCAACGGCCTGATCGTGCTGTTCTGCGTCTAGGTTGACCAGTTGCGCGTCGAGGGCGGCGACGATTTGCGTGGCAAAATCCCAGGCCTCCGTCGTCGTGTGCGCCGTGCGGCACAATACAAACGGACGCCCGATAAATAGACTACTTTCCGCTTCGCCGGGGCCACTCGATTCTTTACCGCACATGGGATGCCCACCGACTGCCAGCAGCGAATCGGGCAGTGCGTCCATCAGCGCCACGATCTCGCGTTTGCTGCTGCCCAGGTCAAGGATCAACGTACCCGGAGCAATCTGCGCTGGCAGTGCCCGAAGCCACTGTAATATCGCCCGTACTGGCGTTGCCAGGATAATCACGTCGGGGCGCGCCTGGGGATCGAATTCAGCGGCGACGGCGTCGAAGCAGGACGCTGCAGCCTCGCGCGCCTCTGGGTTGGTGTCCACGCCGTGTAATGCCTTCACCTTACCGCGCAGCGCCAGGGCCAGCGATGCGCCCATCAACCCCGTCCCGACGATGGTAAATTCGGCCTCGTCGAGCGCCTTCATGGGAAGATCACCCGGCGTGGGCGCGCATCTGCTCTTGACGCTCGGATCGTTTGTCTGTCCAGTTCCACCACTTCAATAAGTCCGCTTCATGTTGGTCATTCGACGCGAAGTATACTGCACAACGTAGCGTATACAGCATACAGCGATCAATCTGTTTGCCCTGGAGTTCACACAATTGCTCGTACAGCGCTTCGGGGTCGCGTCCCTTCAGATCGGAGACCGAACGCAGCCCCAGGTTCCACAGGTCGGCTGCCACACGATGGCCCACGCCGGGTATCACTTTGAGTGCTTCAAGTGTCTGCTGGCGGGTTAAATTTGGCATAGCTGACTCCTCCGCGTTTCAGAATGAACGATAGAGGAGTATAGCTCATGTGTTCTAATTTCGCAATTCTACATCGTTCGATCTACGGCCTCCGCGATGCGGCGAAGTTCCCCGACGAGAGAAGCAAAGCGTTCAGGCCGGAGGGACTGTGCGCCGTCCGAGAGTGCCTCTTCGGGATTGCAATGGACTTCCATGATCAGCCCATCCGCGCCGGCTGCGACCGCCGCTTTGGCCGCTGCTGGAACGTATTCCCAACGTCCGACCGCATGGCTGGGGTCAGCGATGATCGGCAAATGGGTCTTGGCCTTAAGTACGGGAATAGCGTTGATGTCGAACGTGTTGCGCGTGTAGGTCTCGAAGGTGCGGATACCGCGTTCACACAACATGACGCGATGGTTGTTATGGGACAGGATGTATTCTGCGGCCATGAGCAGTTCTTCCATCGTGCTCATCATGCCGCGTTTAAGCAGCACGGTGTGCTGCGATTCGCCTGCCGCGTGCAACAGGGCATAATTTTGCATATTGCGGGCGCCGATCTGTAATACGTCGGCATATTTTGCCACGAGCGGCACCAGCCCCGGCTCCATGACTTCGGTTACAACCGGCAACCCAGTAATTTCGCGTGCCTCAGCCAGCAATTCAAGGCCCTCTTCGCCCAGCCCCTGGAAGGAATAGGGCGAGGTGCGGGGCTTGAACGCGCCGCCTCTCAGGGCAGTCGCGCCTGCTTCCTTGACCGCCTGTGCTGTTTCAAGCAGTTGTGTGCGGTTTTCTACCGAACACGGCCCGGCGATCAGGATAATTTTCTTGCCGCCGACGTTTGTTCCATTCAGGGGAACCATCGTATCGTGGGGGTGGAATTCGCGGCTGGCAATCTTGTACGGCGCGGATACACGCATGGTTCGTTCGACCCCTTCCATCAGGCTCAGTGAATCCCGGTCGGCGGTCACACGATCATCGCCGACCACGCCGATTACTGTGCGCTCCTGTCCCTCGCTCAGATGCGCGTCCAGGCCCATCTCTTTGATCCGTGCGATCACAGCCGAAATCTGCTTGGCTGTGGCGCCAACCTGCATGATGACTATCATTGGCGAACATCCTCCCGTTGTGGAATATCCTGTTTTTGGTAGTTTTTTAAGCTGCGGTCTGGCCGTAAGTTTACCGCGTCCCTTAAATAGATGTGCCGTATCTCGTCGTTTCGCCGCGTCGTATTCCAATGGATCAGCACGCGCAGGCATTTTTTTAGCGCCCCTGGAACAGTCATTTCCTGCCCGCACATGAGCGCCACGTCTGTCCAACCAAGCTGACGAGCTGCCAGTGCCGGGTATTCGGCGTCAAGATCAGGCGTGGTCGTAAAAAATACGCTGGCAACATCGTCAGGCTTCAGGCCATGATTGGCTTCTACGATCTGCGTGAGCAGCTCGCGGGTCGCCTCCAAGATCGCTTCTGAGGTATTCTCCGCAGGTGTCGTCGCGCCCCGGATTCCGCGACACACGATGGGAGGGTGACCATTTTCGCTCAAATATTCCTCCTGTTTCATTGCTACAGTCTTAGCCTTTTCGCTCCTGAATCCATTCAAAAAAAAAGCGCAGAGCGGTTTGCTCTGCGCTTTTGGATACCTGCGATTATCTTGTCAGGATGACCGCTGTCCAGGCAGTGACCGCTCTAAGGGGCATTCGCCCTTAAAGTAGAAATAGAAATAGCCACTAAACTGGAACTGCGGGATGGATTTCATTGCAATCTCACCTGACAACATTACAGAATAGCGTAGCACGGAATCGTCTGAGCCGTCAACCTTCTTGACTGCATTTCATGAAGCTTTGTGCAAAATCACAGCGCCAAGCCGTGCCGGGCGGCAAGGTAATCGGTATAACCGCCAGCGAAAGCATGGAGTGTTCCCTCGTCCAGCTCGATCACACGATCCACGACCTGGTCAAGAAAATAGCGATCATGGGAGATCACCAGCACCGAACCCTCAAATTCATCCAGGGCATGTTCCAGCACCTC
>DATGFK010000373.1:0-5847 GCA_035309185.1 Aggregatilineales bacterium | reverse complement strand
GGCGGGGAACATACGCGCCGTCGAACTCGAATTTAACGAACTTTCCGGCGACTGGTGGAAGTATTACGACGCCACAGCCCATACCAAACAGGCGTACCTTGCCTACGAAGACAGTCCGCTGACGGTTTCAGCGGGCAAGCCCGACATCGTGCGCGAACTGGCAAGCGGTCATTGGGGCCGCAAATTATTCGTCGGGGATGGCGTGAGCGATCTTCGCACGCGCGATTCGGTTGACCTGTTTGTCGGCTTTGGCGGTGTTGCCCGCCGCGAGAAAGTTGAGAGCGGCGCAGACGTTTACATTTACAGCAACAGCCTGGCTCCCGTCCTGCCAATGGCGGTTGGGCAGCCAGGCATTAGCGGACTGCGTGGCACGCCCTATCAAGCCACGTTGGAACTTGGCCTGGGGCTGTGCCAGGAACCCCACAGCGTGGGATTCCGCAACCAGTCTCTGCTCGATGCCTTCCAGACGAGCTTGCTCAACGAAACAGCCCAATAGTTACGGCTCCGCCGCTAACTGTGTACCGCCTGGCTGCCAGCCAGCAGCCTTTCCAGGCGGCCCGGCGTATTGTAGGCCAGCCGTTTAACGTTCATCAGGTGGGTGTAGGTCACATTGTCCGTTGTCGAATTGTGGCCGAACGTCCCGCAGCCGAGCGTTAGCGACGGTACAAGGCCGGTGCTTGCGCCGAGCGCGCCCATGACACCCGGCGTATTGACCAGGATTCGGCTGGCGGGGATTTCCCGACTAAAGCGATCAATGGTTGCCTGGTTGTGCGAATAGATGATTGCCGTATGGCCGCTGCCATCAATATCGAGGATGCTTCGACACAGGGCGATACCGTCGGCATCATCCTTCGCCACGAGCAGACTGATCATAGGGGCAAGCTTCTCGAAGGTGAATGGCGTATCGTCGCTGACGTGTTCAACTGGTACGACGATCAGGCGGATCAGGTAATCTCGATGGATACCGGCCTTCTGCGCGATGTCGGCGGCAGGCTGCCCTACCACACTGGCCTTGAGTTTATGACGCTCCGAGTCCACCGCTTCATGCAACAAGGCCGCCGTCTCATCAGGGGTCAGGATTGCGGCGCCTTCCTGTTGCATCGCCGTCAAGAATGCGTCTTTGACCTGGGCATTGACCACGACATTGTTTTCAGATGCGCAGATCAGCCCATAGTCGAAGGATTTGCTGCTTACGATGTTACGTGCGGCATCCTCCAGGTCGGCATCCGCACAGATCAGGGCAGGCGCATTGCCCGATCCAACGCCAATAGCCGGGTTACCCGAACTGTACGCGGCTTTGACCATCGAAGGCCCGCCCGTGGCAAGGATCAGCGCAATTTTGGGATGGGTCATGAACATCGAGGCGGTCTTGCGGCTGTTGCCCACGCGAATCCATTGCACGAGGTCTTCCGGTGCCCCATGATCGCGCAGAACACCTTGCAACAGTTCTCCGACGCGGCTGGAACAGTTCACAGCCTGCTGGCTTGGACTTAGGATCACCGCGTTGCGGGCCTTGATACAAATCAGCGCTTTGAAGACAAACGTCGAGGTTGGGTTGGTCATGGGCACCAGCCCGAAGATCACGCCAACAGGATTGGCTACCTGTGCTACCTGGAGAACGGAATCGAGCGCGATCTGCCCGCTGGCTTTATGTCCGGCCAGATCATTGTATACGCCCAGGCTGGCGAGACGGTTTTTGAGAGTCTTATCGGCTACGTTGCCGATTTTTGTCTCGCTAACAGCCATTTCCGCCAGTTCCTCGGCGTGCTGGTCAATCACCTGCGCCATTGCCTGGAGCAGGGCATCAATGCGATCTTCCGGCCAATCCTGGATTTCATGTTGGGCCGTGATCGCCCTATCGACCATGCTCTCAACCATAGGATCGTGTCGAACGTGTATATACTGATCAAGCTGATCTGTGGCGTGGCGCAGTTTGAGCGAAGCACTCTTGCCGAGAATGCCTAGTAACTGCGCGCCCAGGTGTGGCTGTGTCTCCACCAGACGATCAATGCTCTGTACGCTGATATGGCGCGTGGTCACGTCGGTATGGGCGTAGGCGCTTGCCGAACGCGGCAGTCGATCCAGCAGGCTCAACTCGCCCAGGATTGTCCCTGGTTCCATATAGGCCAGCACGCTATCGTCGTCGGTATGGCTGGAGTCACTGCCCAGTTCGACTCGGACACGCCCATCGTCAATGATATAGCAGCCATCGCCAGGGCTGCCTTCCTCAAAAATGAGCGTCCCGGCAGAATACTTTAGCGTTTCGATCACGCTTTCAAGGACTTTATATTCGCCTTCCGAGAGAACATCAAAAGGGGCGGGGAAGACCATCGTGTAACCTCGTATAACTTCGGTGAGCTTGTGCAGATTCGTGGAATGTGATCATTATAGTAGCAGGAGATGAGATTTTAGCGAATCCTCACGCCGTCCAGGGCTACGGGTTCGCTCAAGTGGAAACGCGAAAATCTATCCGACTTTTGCAATGAACTGATGCACTTCGGCGGGCGTGATCCCTTCGCGCTGGGCAATGCCAAGCGGTTGATCGGACGCGCTGATCATGAACATAGGCCGCATCCCGTTCGAGCGCATGTGGATGACGACCTCGGCCATGTCGGATTCCGGGTACTCTGGCGGACTGCCTGATAGCCATCCGGTGAATGGTGGTTCATGCTCATCTATGTCGGCGTCCCACAATTCGACATAGTGGTTGAAGTCCACCTGGTCTACCAGCGCCCATAGGCCCCACTCGAAGGTTGCATCAAGCTCCTTAACGGGGACTTCCAGCACGCCACGGATGAAGTATAGCTTTTCGTCAATGCAGCACAGATCGTCGTTCATCTGGACTCGCGCTGCGAACTCCTCTTTGCCGATCTCCCGGCGCAGCTCAGCGACGTGTCGGGGCATCCGAAACACCAATGCGGCCTGAGACAGATCATGAATTTTCCCACACTCTGGACACTTAAAGGTCGTCATGGGACATTCCTCGATTGCCGTTTGCCCTCTATCATAGTCCATTTTTGTGTCAGTGATTGAACAGCCGGTAACGGTCTATCGTGACGAATCCCTGCCAGGGCGGTAAATGTTGGAGGTTATTGAGGTCAAGCCCTGTTTGGGAAGCCGCAGTCACAGACAGATAACTGAGCGCCGCGGTCATGTCCAACTTTTCACTATCCGTCAAAACAATACCCATCGCCAGGTAACGATCCCTGCGAAAAAAGAGCAAGATTCCCGACTGCGAGTAAGAGCGCCCATTCCGGGCTGTGAGAAAGCTGTTCGCCAGGACGTGTTCGGGTGGGCCAAATACGGCAATAACCTCGGCCAGGGAAACATCACCTTTTAGAGCCTCCGGCAGTGGATAGGAAGTGGGTGGCGTACCCGCGAAATTCTGTGCGAACTGGACTTCGATCCACTGCCGCTGCTCGCTGGCCTGGATTCGGATCGCGTTGGCCTGGTAGCCCTCAACCCGGTCGCCAGGGCTATTTGGCGTGTAGAATTCAAGTTGCTTTAGCACCGATAAGGCTCTCAGCGTTGCGAACATATCGCTTTGATCCGGTTCTACGCCGATCAGGCACAGCGTTCGACACAGGCTGCCATCCGGCGCAGAGAACAGAATTTTGGCGAGCGAAGAAGTCCGCCTGAAATGTCCAAGGCAGATCGATCCCACAATTGCCGCAAGACAACAAACCAACAGCAGCACAACAGAAGCATAAAACCGCTTCATTGCCAAAACCTGATTTGCTGCAACCCAGGCCTGTGAGGATGCGGCATAAACCCATCCGATGAAAGAGGCGTTCCGATAAAGTTAACCTCCTTTTTGGCAAATTGGAATGGGAGTCAGATATAATTAGCTTATGAAACTATTCGATATGGAAACGAATCCAGGAATATCGGCAGAGGAGTGTGCAGCGCAACTGGTAGATACGGTTCCGCTGGTTACGCGCACGATCCGCGCCGAAATGCGTCGCCACCGGGGCAGCAACCTGTCGGTGCCTCAGTTCCGCACCCTGGCCTATATCGGCAGGCATCCAGGCACTTCGCTGTCCGGAGTGGCCGACCATATCGGGTTAACGCGGGCCACGATGTCCAAAATGATTGATCGACTCAAGATGCGCGATCTGGTGGTACGGCAGGAAGCACCCGATGATCGCCGCCGGATCTGTCTGGAACTGACGCCGCTGGGTCTAGAGACCTGGCAGTCCAGCCGAAAGGCCACGCGAACCCAACTGGCAGCGCAACTGACCTCGCTTTCGCCTGAGGAAAGGGTCGCGATTGTGCAGGCTATGGAGACCCTTCGCCGTGTGTTTGGTTCAGAACCGCCTGTTGAGGAAAAAGGAAATGGATAACTATCTATGCCACCAATCTTAGAAACAGAGGCGCTAACCCGGCGGTTTGGGCAATTGACTGCCGTAGACGCCCTCACTATTGCTGTAGAACCCGGCGAAGTATTCGGGCTGTTAGGCCCCAACGGGGCAGGCAAATCCACTGCCATCAAAATGTTGACGACTCTGCTGCCGCCGACTTCTGGCAATGCGCGCGTGGCCGGATACGACCTGAGACGCCAGGCGCCAAGCATCCGGCGCATGATCGGTTATGTGCCGCAGATGCTTTCGGCAGATGGCAGTCTGACCGGTTACGAAAACCTGCTGATCTTTGCCAAACTCTACGATATTCCACGTCAGGTGCGGGAAAAGGACGTGCGCGAGGCCCTGGACTTCATGGGTCTGTCCGAGGTAGGAGACAAACTTGTTCGCACCTATTCCGGCGGAATGATTCGCCGCCTGGAAATCGCCCAGTCTATGCTGCATCGGCCCCGTGTGCTGTTCCTCGATGAGCCAACGGTGGGACTCGACCCCTCTGCGCGGCGGGCGGTCTGGGAGCATGTCCGCGAAATGTGCAGCGAATATGGCATGACCATCTTTTTGACGACCCACTTGATGGAAGAGGCGGACTCCCTGTGCAATCGGGTAGCCATCATGCACCTCGGCAAAGTTACAGTCATTGGCACGCCGCAATTTCTCAAAGAATCGATTGGCGGCGGCAACGTGACGCTCGATGACGTATTTATTCACTATGCGGGCGGGGAAGTAGAGTCAGGAGGAACATTCCGTGAGGCTTCAAGAGCAAGACGTGTTGCAAAGCGGGTTGGTTAAGCAAGAAAGCCAATTCGATAGTGGGCAGGTAGTTCTGGCCCCGATGGGCTTCTTTCACGCGATCTGGGACTTTATCAACAAGACGCTGATTATTGCCGAGCTTGAGGCGCGCAAGATCCGCCACGACCCGACTGAAATCCTGACACGCGCCGTTCAGCCCGCGCTGTGGCTGCTGGTTTTCGGCCAGGTATTGGCTGCCCGCAACCTCATTCCCACCGGGAGCAGCGGCAGTTATATGGATTTCCTGGCTCCTGGAATCCTGGCCCAAAGTGTCCTGTTTATCTCAATCTTCAGCGGTATAACGCTGATCTGGGAGCGCGATTTAGGGATCATCCACAAGTTCCTGGCAAGTCCCATTGCGCGCGCCTCGCTGGTGACGGGGAAGGCGCTGGCGGCGGGCATTAAGGCGCTGGCGCAAGGGATCATCATCTACATACTGGCCTTGATCTTAGGCGTGCATGTAGATTGGAATCCTCTATCGTTGATCGGAACGCTTGCCGTGGTGATCCTGGGCGCGGCGCTGTTCTCGACGTTCTCCCTGATTATCGCATGCCTGGTGAAAACCCGTGAGCGCTTTATGGGCATCGGGCAGTTAATGACCATGCCGTTGTTCTTTGCCAGCAATGCGATCTATCCGCTATCCATCATGCCGGACTGGCTCAGACCGATTGCACAGCTCAATCCACTCTCCTATCAG
>DATGFK010000372.1:0-3595 GCA_035309185.1 Aggregatilineales bacterium | reverse complement strand
CTTCCGCTGGACATCCACCAGGCCAACGTGATCGGCGTTGAGGTCGGGCAAAAGGAGCGGAACATCAGGGGCCATACGATGCGAACTGGTGTTGGAGGATACGACGTGGCCTGCCGCTGCCAACTGCGGCTCAAGCGTCCTGGCGATCTCGCCTGGAAGCGCCGAAACGGCCAGGGGTGAACTCAGCGGCGCGTCGAGTGGCAGCACTTCCAGGGCCGCCACATCGGCGGGCGGTTGGCCCGCCAGTACCCAGCGACACGCCTCACGGTAAGGTTTACCTGCACTACGATCCGAGGCCACAACCTCGGCGACACGAAACCACGGATGGTTTTCGAGCAACTGAATGAATCTTTGGCCGACTGCCCCGGTTGCGCCCAGGACGGCCACGTTTAGTTTTTTCATAACTTCAACCTTAGCACGTCAACTGCGCATCGGTCAATCGGCAAGCCGACCAAATAGGCATGGTTCATGGCTCTTGTGCAAAAGCTGGTCGCCGCTTATTATCAGCGCATTAATCAGCAAATCCCGTATCGAGGCAGAAAAGAAATGTCCAGCCAATACCCTGTCAAAAGACGCCGCTTTAACGACCCCCGACCTTCCACAGGCGGGGTGCAATCCAACGTTCGACATGAAACGCGCGGCAATCAGAATTTCCAGGCCTTGCCCCAACCCACCGGGCAACCGCCCTATCATCTATCGCTGGCGAGCGTGCTCCCAGCCGACCAGATGACGGCCATCCAAAATGCGGGCCATATTTTGCTGCACGTGGCTGGGGATACAGGCGGGGTCAAAGCGCCGCAATCGCAGCAGATCGTGGCGATGGCAATGGAGAGCGAATTCAACTACCCGGATGTCGCGCAGCGCCCGGCGTTCTTTTACCACCTGGGCGACGTCGTCTACTACTACGGCGAGCGCAAGGAATATTACCCCCAGTTTTACGATCCGTACTCGCACTATCCCGCGCCGATATTTGCCATTCCCGGCAACCATGACGGCGACGTTACTCCCGGTGGAGAGCCTTCGCTGGCCGCCTTCGTGGACAATTTCTGCGCGCCCGAACCCAAACTGACACAGGAAGCGGGCGAAGCCGTGCGCGAAGCGATGACGCAGCCCAACGTCTACTGGACTCTCGAAGCGCCGTTTGTAACGATCATTGGACTCTACTCCAATGTGCCAGAAGGGGGACGTTTTGAACAAGACCAGGTTTCGTGGTTTGTCAACGAGCTGAAAACCGCGCCGCAGGATAAAGCGCTCATCGTGGCAGTGCATCACCCAGCCTACTCCGGCGACACCAATCACAGCGGCAGCAAGTATGTCCAGGAGGTGCTGGACGGCGCATTCTCCGAAGCCGGACGGATGGCTGATATGGTTTGGGCAGGACACGTTCATAATTACCAGCGTTTCACCCGCGCCGTCAATGGCCGCCATCTGCCGTACCTCATCGCGGGAGCAGGCGGTTACTGGCATTTGCACTACCTTGCCAAACTTCCCGATGGAAGTCCCGTGGTGACTCCCTACGCGATCCCCGACTCTGACGTCACCCTTGAAAGCGCCAGTGATGACCGGCACGGCTTCCTGCGCTTGATGGTGACACCTCGCTTCATCGTCGGCGAATATTGGGCGGTTTCTCGGCCACAGGAATCCTGGCGGCAGGCGCCGCTGCGCATTGACTCGTTCCAACTCGACTGGCACACCCACAAACTGGTCAAGGGTACAAATCTGCCTTGATCATTGCAAGCGTTGATCAACTGCCTTGTTGACGATCTCTAGACGCTTTTGTGATACCTTGGTCCCAATGATGTTGCAAAGGGTCGCCAGGAGGTCTCATGTCTGCCCAAAATGTGATCGCGTTTGTCAACAAGGTCAACGGGGATCGCTCGCTTCAAACACGCGTTGCCGGCTTGGCTGATGGCATCGGCTCGCTCGTTCAGTTTGCCGCCGAGTCGGGATTTACCTTTACCGCTGATGAATGGAACGCGGTGGTCGAGGCGTCCGCCGAGACACTGAGCGAGGATGATCTCGGCCAGGTCTCAGGTGGTCTAGTGCCCGCTGTCCAGATACCTTCTTTTACTGGTGGTGTGTTTCTGCGCTTCCGCTAATCCTCGAAGACGTTCGCGAATTAGAACGCTGAGCGTCGAAGGGGCCAGGAGGTCGGATTAACTGTCCTTCGGCCCTTTTACCGGTATCTTGACTGTTCCCGGCGCCGCGCCGAGGTCGGGAGGCCCAGCCGGATTCTCCCCGCTCTCGCCGAAGTCTATGCGGGTAATTGGGATTTCCAGCGTGTCATCCTTTTTAGCGTCCACGCGGATAACCGACGACGTGCCCGGAGAATTCGGCACTGCCTCGTTTGCGCTCACAGGATTGGCAGCTAAATCCGACTGGACAGGCGCCTGGGGCTTTTCCACAGGAACAGGGGTTGGGTCTTCGATCAACTGCCATTCCGATCCAACAGTAGCTTCGTAACCCGATGGGAAATGAACGTGCGTCCCGCTGCTGTTGCGCGTCACGCTCACGCCGAACTGGGTCACCTGCACTTTTCCAGGAAAAAGCTGTTTGCCCCCTGCCCAGACACGGCGCGAGTTGACAATCCGCAAGCCAATGAGTTTCATCACCAGTTGCAGCGGCACAATGCCGCTGACTTCATCCAGGTCGCCCAGGCCATCACCGGTTTCGCTGTTGTAAGCGCCACGAAAGCCGCGATAGTGCTTCAGCGCCCTGATCTGGGCGTCGAGAATGCGGGTGAAAAGGGCAAAAGCCGCTTTCGGCCAGCCCTGCTCGACCAGGCTCTCGGCCAGCAGCGTATTCCACAGCAGCCACACCCCGCCACTGCCACCGTCGTTGTCCGGAGCAAAGGCCGGATCGTCGGCAGGGCAAACGGGCATCCCGAACGCTCGCCAGTAGCGCGTAGCATCGCCAATCTGCTTGACCATCACCGACGCCCGCCGCTTACTCACCGATCCTGCGCCTGCCCACAGGGGCAAAAACAGCGTCTGGTTGTGTCGCGTCAGGTCGGGGGTTATCACTTCGACGCTGTAAACGCGGCTGATACCCTGGAAGCGGACGCTATTCACCACCGAATAGACGCGACCACTGACCGTACTGCCCAGGCCATAATGCCAGACAAAGCGCTCCAGTTTTTCGCTGATAGCCTGGCCCTTTGCATCCAAACCCTCGATGTAAGCCGTAACCTGGGGGATGTGTTCCTTTCCGCCGACAACCCGCAAGATCAGGCGATCCGGGCTTTCCAGGCTTGTGGATGTCGTAAAGGGCTGATCGGCTTTGCCGCTGAACAGCGTTTTGCCTGCCTGCGTGAGATGGGTGTCACGGTCACGGTAGCGGTAGCGCTCCGTGGTCTTGTCCCACAGTGCTTCAAGCTGTTTGAGCAGTACGTCGAGTCGCGCCTGGATCGTCGCGATTTCGGCAGTCTTGCCAAGCAGGTTTGCCATCTGCAACAGGCTGTTGGCTTCTGCTATAAGGTAAGCCGCCAGATCAGGCGATTCAGCCTTGCTGATGTCGGCATTGACCGACCATCGCCGCGCAGGCGCGAAGATCGGATGGTCAGGATAGCCGCTGTGGATCGTGCTCGCCCATTCGG
>DATGFK010000371.1:0-4339 GCA_035309185.1 Aggregatilineales bacterium | reverse complement strand
CCACGCCCGCCGAACCCGCCGCTGAACGAACTCTGCACGGTGATCAGGTCGGCGCCGCTGGATAGGAACTGCCGGTTGATGTAGCCCTGCGCGGCATTGCCCAGCGAAACCAGGATCACCACTGCCGCGATCCCGACCCCGATGCCTACCGTCGTCAAGATGGCCCGCAGCTTGTTGATCAGCAGCGAGGTAAAGGCGACCTGGATATTTTCTAGTAACTTACTCATAGCGCAGCGCCTCGATTGGATTGAGCACGGCGGCCCGGCTGGCAGGGTACAGGCCGAAGAACAGCCCGATACTGGAACTGACGATCACGGCAATGAAGATGGCCGGAACGGATATGGACATTTTCACATTGGGCAACAGTGTGCCGCCAATCATCGCGAGGCCGCCGCCCAGCGCAATCCCCAGCAAGCCGCCGATCAGGCTCAGCGTGATACTTTCGAACAGGAATTGCGACAGCAGATCGGTGTAACGCGCGCCGACGGCCTTGCGCAGTCCGATCTCCCGCGTGCGTTCCCTGACCGAGACGAGCATGATGTTCATCACACCGATGCCGCCCACCAGCAGACTGATCCCGGCGATAAGCGATAGGAACAGGGTCAGGATGCTCAGGACGTTGTTGAGGTTGGTCAGGATGCCGCCTGGGGTGAAGACGTTGAAGTCTTCCAGGCCCGAATAGCGAATCTGGTGCCGCGCATCCAGCAGGGCCGTGATGTCGGTTTGCGCGCTGGCAACCTGGTCAGCGCTGGCCGCCCTCGCCATGATCTCCGAGACGACATATTCGCCGTCTGGGGCGCGGGCCGATGCGCCGCCCAGGCGCAGTTGCGCCGTGGAGATGGGCACCATCGCCGCCCGATCCTGGAACCCGAAGCCGCCGCCGGTGGATGCCATCACACCGATGATCGTAAAGACCTGGCCGTTGATTCGAACCGGCTGGCCGACCCAGTTGGTCGTGTTGGGATAAAGCTGCTGGGCAGTGGCTGGGCCGAGCACGACCACCATGTTAGAGGTCGTGACGTCATCGGCGGTAATGAAGCGGCCAGAAGCGACCTGCTTGTTCTGAACGACGGCATAGGAGTCGGTGGTTCCGTTGACTTCCTGGGATACGCTGTTGTTGTCTGCGACCAGCGTGCCACTCACGTTGAAAGACGGCGCGACGGCCATCAGGCCCGAAACCTCCTGCGGGTTAGCAATCGCCTCATAGTCGCCCATCGTCAGCGGTTTAACCGTCACAAGCTGCGAATTGCGACCATTCGGGTTGGTCGAGCCGATGAAGAGCGTGCTGGCGCCCAGTCCCTGGAACTGGCTGTCCACGTAGCTCTGATAGCTCTGCCCGAAGCTGACCAGCGCCACCACGGCGCCCACGCCGATGACGATACCCAGGATCGTCAGGAAGCTGCGCAGACGGTTGTGGAACAGGGCGTCAATCGCCAGCCGCAGCAGTTCAAAGGTACTCATGTGGCACTGACCTCCGCCCGTACCGGCTCCCGATGTCCATTCGGTGATGGCGCATAGCCCTGGTCGAATAATTGCTTGAGAGTCTGGTCTTCGCTGGGACGCTCGGTTGTGGCGGCGTCGTATGGGTTTGCCACGCGCCGGTCAGCCACGATCTCGCCGTCGCGAAGCATGATGATGCGATCCGTGTGCTGGGCCACGAACGAGTCGTGCGTCACGAATACCACGGTGATCTTCTGTTCGCGGTTCAGCTTCTGGAAAATTTTCAAAACTTCCTGTCCACTGCGCGAATCCAGCGCGCCGGTGGGTTCATCGGCCAGCACCATCGCCGGGTTGGTCACGATGGCGCGGGCGATAGCCACACGCTGCTGCTGTCCACCGGAGAGTTCTTTGGGCGTGTGGTTCACCCGGTTGCCCAGGTCAACCGCCTCCAGCGCCTTGATTGCCAGCGCGGAACGGTTGCGCGTCCCGGCATACAGCAGCGGCAGTTCCACCTGGCGTTGCGCGGAGATACGCGCCAGCAGATTGAAACTCTGAAAAACGAAACCGATCTTCTTATTGCGGATTTCCGCTAACTGCGAATCCTTCAGCTTCGACACGTCAACGCCGTCCAGGAAATACTCACCGGATGTGGGCTGATCCAGCGCGCCCAGGATTTGCAACATCGTGCTTTTGCCGCTGCCGGAAGGCCCCATGATGCTGACAAATTCGCCGCTATTGATCTTGAGCGAAACCCCGCGCAATGCCTGGACTTCTACGTCGCCCAGGTGGTAGATTTTGGTGATGTTACGGATGTCAATAATTGCTTTCCGGCCATCCACCGCCTTGCCATTCCCATTCGCTTCAGGAATTGGGAATGGAGCGGTGGATTGCTCTTCTTCGAGGGCTGGTTCAGTTGCGGTTGGCATGGTCATGTTCTGATTTCTCCTGTATCCCTCACCCCCGGCCCCCTTCCGTGCCACGGGCAGGCGGGGGGTGATAGGCGCTTGTCAATTTGTCTGATTCTGTCTGATTCCCCTTCTCCCATTCCGATGGGAGTAGGGGTAAGGGGTTGAGGGATCTGTCACCCGCCAAAGATTCGGCGCAGCGGATTGCCGCCACCGCCACCATTTCCGCTGTTGACTTTCGCCCCTGCAACTGCCACCACGTCGCCTTCCTTCAGCCCGCTCTTGATCTCGGTATAGGAGTCGTTCGAGGTGCCGAGCTGTATCTGCACATCAAGGTAACTGCCATCGCTTTGGAGCACCGTGGCGTAAGCCTTGTTCGCCTGGCGGTCAATGCGAATAAACCGATTGGGGAGACGCAGGACGTTAGTCGCGTTGGCAAGGATGATGCTGGCCGTCGTACTCATCGTCGAAAGCAGCGGTTGGCCCTGCGAAGCGATCTCGACACGGACGGTATAGGTGATCGGCGTACCGGTATTGGGAGCCGTCGAAATCAGGGTCACCTTGCCGGGGATCGTCCCGCTGGGCAGGGCTTCAAAGTGCATGTCCGCGTCCTGTCCAACCTTGATCTTTGCGATGTCGAGTTCGGCCACCGGCAGGTCAACGTAGAAGCTGTGCGTATCCAGCAAGACCGCGTCCTGGCTGGACGGGGCAGGCTCGCCCACATTCATGTTGATTTGCGCGACGACGCCGTCAAAGGGCGCCACGAGGTTGGTTTCGGCCAGGGTTTGTTTGGCCTGGTCAAGCGCCGATTGCGCCGAGGCCAATGTGGACTGTGCCTGCTTCACGTCATCAGGGTTGGGCGGAGCCAGCAGCGCGTTCAGTTGTGCCTGCGCAGAATCAACCGACGCCTGCGCCGAATTGATGCCGCCCGCATTGCCACCGCTGGATTGCAGCGCGCTCAACTGATCCTGGGCAACGGTGATGTTGCTATCGGCCTGTGCCAGCGTCCGGTTCTGCGTCGGGTCGGAGTAGATATTTTGAGCCTGGTTGGAAGTTTTTGGATTAGCCGCCAACTTCTGCTTGGTGGCATCCCGTTGGAGTTCCGCCTGCCACAGGTTGTTCTTGGCCTGTTCGACGTTGATCTGGTCAATCTGAAGCTGCGTGGGATCAACGCCGCTGTGCTGCGTTTCGCTCAGGTTGGCCTGCTGTACGGCCAGGTTAGCCTGGGCCACGTCCACGTCAATCTGACGGGGCTTGGCGTTGAGCCTGTCCAATGCGGTCTGAGCATCCTGGACTTTGACCTGCGCCGAGGTGACAGCATCTACGGCACTGGTGTTCTCAATTGTGGCAATCGTCTGACCTTTGCGGACGGCGTCGCCCGCTTTCACGGTAATGGCCGTCACGATTCCGCTGTTGTTAAAGGCCAGCGCGACGTTCTGCGAAGCCTGGATCGTCCCCGTGGCGTTCACGACAATCGGGATGTCACCGCGATCTACGCTGGTCGTTTCGACGGAGGCGATACTGGCCGCTGCCGCTGGCGTGGAGGTGCCATAGCTGCGTACGGCGGCGGCGCCAATCACCAGCACGGAGCCGATGAATAAGACGATTTTGAATAGTTTGGACATTCTATGCTTTCCTTCCAGTCCTAGAGTCGCTTTTCGGCATTCCCATCAACCACCACCACCTGGCCCGCCGCCAGGCCCGCCACCGCCGCCAAATCCGCCGGGGCCGCCGCCGCCTGTACCCGTGCTGGCGCTGGTTCCCGTGACAGCGACTACGTCGCCAACCTGTAGGCCCTGGAGCACCTCGGTGTAGTCCGATCCGACGACGCCCAGTTTGACTGGCACTGTGAAGATCGCCACGCCACCTGGCGCAACCATTGCCACGCTTGTCTGGCCGGTTGTCGCGTTCAACTTGACGTAGTTGTTGGGAATACGGAGAACGTTAGCCACTTCCTGGGTGAAGAAGGTGGCATTCACCGTCATTCCCGTGCG
>DATGFK010000370.1:0-13055 GCA_035309185.1 Aggregatilineales bacterium | reverse complement strand
TGCGCCAATCAGGCCGCCCAGGATGCTGATCGCGCTGAAGGGCAGGATGACCCGGCGCTGCGCAGTCAATTCCTGGCGATAAGCCCCGACGCTTGCAACCGAACCCGGCCACAGTGCAATGGTGTTCGTAGCGTTGGCGTTGATGGATGGCACACCCGTTAACAGCAGCGCGGGGAAGCTGATAAAACTGCCCCCACCGGCCACCGAATTGAGCGCCCCGGCTAAACCGGCGGCAACGAACAGCGCAATGATTTTTACGAGTTCCAACGAAAACCCTCGACAACATCAATGCAGACCAGATGAATAGAGTGCGGATTGTAAAGCCGATAGGTCTGTCCGACAAGCCCTCCGCGCTATCCGAACGCTCCGGAGCGGATCGCCGTAACTAGCGTCGCCACATAAGGGCCAAGGGGCACGTCCTGGCGGATCACGTCCAATGAGCGATCCTGGACGATTGTAAGGCTGCGGATCGTCTGTAACGCGCGTCTGCTGCCTTCACCGGGCTGGTGGCCTGGCATGGCTTCCAGCCGCAAACTGAGCGCCTGCGCTGCGCATAGCAGCTCGATGGCGACGACCTGCCGTGTGTTGCTTACAATCTGGGCCGCTTTGCGTGCCGCGATAGTAGACATACTGACGTGATCCTCGCGGTTGGCGCTGCTCGGAATGCTGTCCACGCTGGCCGGATGTGCCAGTGTCTTGTTCTCGCTGACCAGGGCGGCGGCGGTGTACTGGGCGATCATCAGGCCACTGTTGAGTCCGGTTTGTTCGGGCGGCTCTGGCATCAGGAAGGGCGGCAGGCCGCGATTTAGCCGCGCATCGGTCAACACAAATACGCGCCGCTCCACGATACTTGCGAGGTCGGCCAGGGCGATAGTCAGGAAGTCCATCACGTAACCCACCGGCGCGCCGTGGAAGTTCCCGCCGCTGATTACCTTAGTGCGGCGCGGTAGAGCCGTCTCATCGGCGGCATCGGAGATATCCGCGAAGACCAGCGGGTTATCGGTAACGGCATGTAGTTCGGATTCCAGGACACTTTCCACGTGTCGCAGTGTACTCGTGACCGCGCCTAGCACCGCCGGGGCGCAGCGAATGCAGTAAGGGTCCTGCGGCGGCCCGTCGCTGGCGTCCAGGTCGGTGGATTCGTCGCCGCGTGCCAAGCTGCTGCCTCGCAGATGATCCAGGATCGCGGCTGCCACCTGCGCCTGGTCACCGGATCGCAGGCCATTGATTTGCGGCAAAAACGCATCGCGAAAGCCGCGGAGGGCGTCCACCGTCATTGCCAGCGAAAGCTGCGAAGCCGCCACGACTTGCCAGGCATCATGAAGAGTCAGCAGGGCAATTGCCAAACTGATCGCTGTCCCGTTAGTCAAAGCCAGGCCCTCTTTTGCGCCGAGCCGCACCTGGGGAATCCCAGCATCGGCCATCCCGTCAGCGCCCGGCACAAGCTTCCCGTCCAGGTAGCAGTAGCCTGTTACACCCGGTATGGACGTGTCTTCACCAGGCAGCGGCATACTCATCGGCAGAAACAGATGCGCCAGCGGAGCCAGATCGCCGCTGGCGCCCAGCGATCCCTGTGATGGCACCGCCGGGAAAACGCCCCGGTTGAGCATCTCGATGAGCGTGTTGAGCACTTCAATCCGCACGCCGGAAAAGCCCTGCGATAGTCCCACGATACGGATCGCCAATGCGGCCCGTACCACATCTTCGGGCAGATGATCGCCCACGCCGACCGTATGGCTGATCAGGATGTTGCGGCTCAGGCGTTCGGCCTCGTCCACATTCCGGAAGGTCGCCCGGCCCGCGTTGTCACCAAAGCCTGTGTTAATCCCGTAATAGGCGGGTGGTTCAAAGCCCGTTTGCGCCGCCGATTCGATCTCAAGCATGGCCTCTTGCACCCAGGCGGCGCTGCGCTGGATTCGCTCAAGGCGCTTTCTCTCAGCCTCCTGTTGCGGCGTGTGCGCGTTGATCAGTTCGAGGCGTGCCCCCTGTCGGGCAATGCTGACGATGTCGTTCAGGGAAAGATCGGCAAGCGGGGAGAAGGACTTGAAGCTCATGTGTGAGTGAATCCCCAATCAGAAAATACGAAGCAACCCGGCTATAATAAACGCAAAGGACGGCGTTTGCATGTTTCTGGTACGCTGAAAAAACCTATGAGAAGCCAGAGAAAATTCGTAGACCTTATCCTCGATCACGTCGGCCAGTTGTGCGTGATCCCAGCCCACGACGGCGGGCCGCAGCGTGGGCATGACCTGGGTGACCTGGGCATTATCGAGGGAGCCGGGATTGCCATCCAGAATGGGCAGATCGCCGCTGTCGGCCAGCGCGACGAGGTGCTGGATCACTACCAGGCCAACTTTATCATGGACATCGCCGGACGTCTGGTCACTCCGGGCCTGGTCGATCCCCATACGCATCTGATCTGGGCGGGGGATCGCGCCGAGGAGTTCGAGCAGCGGTTGGAAGGCGCGTCCTACCAGGAGATCATGGCGGCTGGCGGCGGGATCAACCATACCGTCCAGCAGACGCGCGACGCGTCGTTGACCGAATTGGTTGACCAGGGCAAGGCGCGCCTCAATCGGATGCTGCGGCATGGCACGACAACGGTGGAGGTCAAAACCGGCTACGGCCTGAACCCGGAGGTCGAACTCAATATGCTCAACGCTATTGCGTTGCTGGACGCCGAATGTGAGATTGACCTCGTGCCGACCTTCCTGGGCGCGCACGCCGTTCCGCCCGAATACGCGGACGACCCGGACGCCTACGTGGCGTTGCTCATCGAAAAGATGATCCCGGCGGCAGCGACGTGGCAGGCCGAACACTGGCCCGGCCCGCTGTACTGCGACGTATTTTGCGAAGAAGGCGCCTTCACGTTGGAACAGACGCGACGCATCCTCGAGGCAGGTCAGCAAGCCGGAATGCTTCTGCGTGTCCACGCCGACGAATTTGCATCGCTGGGCGCGACAGCCCTGGCCGTAGAGAAGGGCGCCAGGACGGTGGATCACTTATTGGCGACAACGCCAGACGATGTAGCGAGGCTGGGCGATGCGGAGCAAACCATCGCCGTATTGCTACCGGCCACACCTTTCGGCCTGAACGTCCAGAACACGGCCCCGGCCCGTGCCCTGCTGGACGCGAACGCCATGATCGCCCTGGCTACCGACTGCAATCCAGGCACAGCCTGGTGTGAAAGCATGGCGATGGTGCTGGCCCTGGCAACTCGCGCCCTCGGTCTGACTCCGTCCCAGGCGCTGGCTGCCGCAACGATCAATGCGGCGTACGCCGTGGATCGCGGTGCGCAGATCGGCAGCCTTGAGGTCGGCAAGCTTGCCGACCTGGTCGTGTGGGATGTGTCCGACTACCGCCATCTGAGCTACCGCTTCGGCGCGAACCTCGTGCAGAGCGTGATAAAAAATGGCGAAATTGTCGTGTAACTGCCTCTCTGTGAATTAAGAGGTTTTCTGTTAGAATTCCCGGTCACCTTACTTCATGGAGGTTTCCAGACAAGTGAGACAACGCATGGCTCAACATTCGCAAAAACGTCAACTGATCCTTCTATGCGCATTTCTGTTGTTTATTCTTGTGGGCTTGCTATGGATTATCGCGCCCAGTCGCTCGCTTGCAATCTTTCCTTCGATTGGTGGCGTTCCTCCTACGCCCAAGGATTCCTGGTATCCGTCTATTCTTAAACGTCTCCAGATCTTAGGGGGTCTAACCATTGCCGTCTCCATTATCGGCATCCTGCTCCGCGAACGTATCTGGCATTACCTATCTTCAACCTGGCAGGAATTGTTTCAAACCGCAAAACGCGGCATCGTCCTCCTGAGAGACTCCATGCGCCAGGAAGATCGCTGGCATTTGGTGGCGCTAGCGCTGCTATTGGGAATTGCTTTCGTCTTCCGGCTCGTCGTTCTGGTTCGACTGCCATTCACGAACGATGAGGCACGTAGTTTTAACGATTTCGCCTCTCAGCCTCTCTACGTACTGATATCGGCTTATAGCACAACCAACAACCACGTCTTTATGAATCTACTGGTTCATTTCATCTATGGAATTTTTGGCAATGAAGTCTGGATCATCCGTTTACCATCTTTTATTGCGGGTGTGTTGACTGTCCCTGCCGTCTACATTGCGACCAGGCGCCTTTACAATAAGAATGCGGCATTGTTAGCGGTCGCCTTCGTGACACCGTTGGGATTCCTTGCTGAATACGGAGCGTTAGCGCGCGGTTACGCGATCATCACTTTTGTCTTCCTGGTCATCTTAATCTTAGCGACTTACTTGATCAACGGTAGAAATCCTGCCTTATGGCTCATTTTTATTGTGCTATCTGCCCTCGGTCTCTACACAATTCCAGTCATGCTTTATCCGTTCGGTATTGTCGCGTTGTGGTTGGGAACTTCAATAATTGTCGAGGGAAAGGATCGCAAGGGCAGTATCCTGGAACTGATGAAAGCAATGATTGCGATTGGCATGTTAACATTATTCCTTTATGCGCCAGTGCTGCTTATTTCCGGCATTCATGCACTCATCGCTAATCCGTGGGTTTCACCCATGCGATGGTCTGATTTCATCGCCCAGGTTGGGCCATTTCTGATTTCCGTCTGGAACGCAGCAACGGGTGGATTCCCCGCGATACTGGTTGCCCTCACGCTCGTCGGATTTGGCGCTTCATTTCTTTTCCACACTAAAATCTCACCTTATAAGGCGCCTCTTGGAGTTATTGGCATCATTTGGTGCGCGGTCGTCCTGTTTGCGGAGAGGGGTATTATTGGCGAGCGCATCTGGCTCTTTACCTTGCCGTTTTACTATCTGCTGTGCGCGGCAGGTCTAGCCTATTTGATCAGCCTGATCGCCCATAGTAGTCCACGAACAGTTATTTCTACCGCTATTCTGGGCGTGCTGATTGCCGTCGTCTTTAGTGTTGAATACGTTGGACAGAGTGCAGAGAATGATGGGCCGTCGGCACCAGAAAAGGTGGCGCTTTTTCTGTTAAACACATTTCGTCCAGGGGACATCATAGAATCACAATTTCCAACCAGGCCATTGAGTATCTATTATTTCGAGAAACACGGCGGAAGTAGGAACTATTTTAATGCACGCTACGCAAATGTTGCTGATGTACTTGAAGCTGCCGAGCGCTTGCTGGTAATAGTTGATGCGCAATATGCGCCTGTAACTGCCGCTGTACCAGCCAAATACGCAGATGGCACACCCGTCACCCCTTATCTGCTTTTTGAATATGATCATTGGCAGGTTTATACAGTACAAAAACAACCAATACAGACTTTCTAGACGATCACCCTGACAATAATTGGAACCAACCGGTGAATTACCTGCAAGGCCTGGTTCGGTTCCGAAGCGCTTTCGCCGCGAAGGCCCTATAATGAGCGATTGAACCTACCACCGAAGGGGTTAATTAATGCGAGGGGATGAAGCCATGACCGATGTCAGTGAACGCCTGAAATATTGTTTTTCTGTCCTGCCGATGTCTGCCGAACTCCGCGATTACTCAGAGCAAGTTTTTGAGTTCATCATCACCGAAGCGGTAGAACAGTCGGGCTATCAGGCACTGCGGGCCGACCAGGTCAGCGAAAGTACCATTGCGCCGCAGGCCATCCAGCACTTAAGCCAGGATACGCTGGTGATTGCCGATCTGACCGGGCAGAGTCCACAGGTCTTTTATGCGCTCGCGCTCCGCCACGCTACCCGCAAGCCGATCATCCACCTGATCCGCGAGGGTGAACCGCCGCTGCCAGAATTTCCCGGCATCCCGACCGTCCAGGTCAACATCGCCAGCGCGCGTGACGCCAAGCGCTGCAAACAGGCGTTAATCTCGCAGATCGAGGCCATTGAACGGGGTGGGGAACAACAGGATACGCCGGTCTCGCGAGCGCTCAAGCGGCAGGCCCTGGAACAGAGCGAAACGCTGCTCGATCAGCGGGCATCCGAGATGCTCAAGCGCTTGAACAGCCTCGGCAACTCGGTCAATGGCCTGGAGGAACGCCTGTCGTCGCCGGAGAACATTATCCCGCCCGAAGTTTTCAAACTGCTGGAGGCGGTGCATGGCATGGTCTCCTCGATGGACGAGCGGCTCTCGCAGCCGGAGACCATTTTACCGCACGATCACGTCCTGAACGCGATACGCAACAGTGGTATGCTGCTCAACCGCGAAGATGTGGATCAGATGATGAACGAAACGATGGCCTACGCCCAGGACGCGAAGGGCATTCTGAACGGCGTCAACCCGCAGATCAACAAGGCGTTGAAAACCCTGAGTGCGGCGAACATTGTCCTGGGCAAACCCATCGATCCCGACAAGATTGGCGATCTGACCGCTCTGGCGACACAGATTGGGGAGAGCGTAGCGGGCATCAAGGAAGCGGAGGAAAAGGTGGATGCCGTGATCCAGAAACTGGACAGTAATGTGGGCGCGCTCAGCCAGCTTTACCGCAGTCTGAGCAAGCTGACCATTTAGTGGGGTACGAACGACTGCGGTAGAGGGCAGTCTTCCTTGACAGAGCAATATCTCCGACCGTGAGCCTGTCTCCTGGAGATAGGCTCACGCTGTTGGACGGGTAGTGTCATCGTCAAAATTGAGTTTAATGATCCCACGCCTGGGAATGAATAATCTAAAAGTTGATGCCGATAGCTACAAAGCGCCTGCTTGACAATAAGGCCAAATGACCATCTCGCGCAGGAGGGTCATAACCCCGTCGCCAACCTACCAAACATTCCAGTGAGCGCTAATTACGCTTGTTACCAATTGTTGTTTCGAAACGGAGCAAGCTCACCCGGCAGGAGCCAGATTCGGGTGCTGAAAAGGTTACTTTTGAAGTAGAATTGCGGTTCACGTGACAACAATTGGATGATTGTTTGCCAGGATACATAGACAATGCCATTGGAGACAGTTGCATGGAAGAGAATAATGTTCTGCGCCAACGACTGTTAAAAGTTGCTGGCATTCTCGTGGTTTCTGCGCCGCTCTTAATCTATCTTTATGGAACTCTATTCATCCGCTACATGGCAGATGATTTTTGCGTGTCGAACGATACCTGGCTCAGCAATCTATGGGGCAAAGGGGCGCAATTTCCCATCACAGCGGGGCTGATTGACTATCCGATACATTTGGCGGGCGCAGGAATGGCGCCTTTATTCTGCATCCTCAGCCTCGTCGCTTGGTGGTGCGGCGTGTTTCTGGTCTTGCGAGAAATTCAGCCCAATACCTATATCGCCATTCTAGGAGCATCCCTGCTTGTGGGTGCAACACTTGCAAGTACAAGACAAATATATCAGTCGGTATACTGGCAAGCTGGGATGGTAGAGAATCTGATCCCCGTGATCTTTGGCACATACCTGACATGGCTGATCCTTCAACGTACCATCCACCCCACATTGACCCTGATAGTGTGCTTCGTCATTGCCTTGCTCGCGGGTACTACTGCGAACGCATACTGCGTGCAACAGGTTGTAGTCCTGGGTCTGTTCTGGTTGGCATTGCGCAACCGGCCCATCGTTAACAAACGGTTGCTCTTGAGCGCTGTAGCTGCCGTACTGGCTCTGTTGTTCATCGTGCTCTCTCCAGGTACGCAGGACCGTATCGAATCTGCGGCTTCCAATCCTTTTATTCAGGCGAACCCGCAGGCAATTTCACGGTTGTTTGATGGCCTGGTGCGCGGATTCAAGGATCCACTAAGCTTTACACTGAGGACTGCACCCCTTCCCTGGCTTGCACTCTTGATCATCCCATTTATCGCCGCCTCGTATAACGTGACTGGTAGCGCATTCGCCAAGTTGGCCGATGAGATAACAAGCAACACGCGCAAACGGAATATCCTCATTCTGGCCGCACTTGGACTGTTGTTGGTAGCTATTATCTCCTGTATGGCGATGTGGGCCGCAGGCTACGTCGGCGAGGGAAAGGCAACCTTGCGCACCTGGATGTCGGGTCAATATATTGTGCTTGCTGCGAGTGCGGCTGCTGCTTATATCCTCGGATTCGTGTTTGCCACGTCATTCCCTTCCAGGCTTGACTTGCTGCGTCGCTACGGCGCTGCTATCGTTATCCTCCTGGTTGTCGCCTCTGCGGCCAGCGTCGCGGCAAACGGAACGGCTACAGTCAAGAATCTAAAGAGTTACAGCAGGATAGCCGATCAGCGCGATGCGCAGCTTCGTGCGGGCGTTCTTACGGTCGCTGAATTGCCTTCTTTCGGCCTCAACGATGTGAGCGTACCCTGGGTTGGACAATGTATGAAGGACTATTACCATTTGCCCTCACTCCCTGTAGCCAGCAGTTAGGAGTTGCCCAATACTTCCACCGCACCTCCTTTCACAAATATTGGATCGAATTGTACAACCTGAATTTTGAGCGCCTATTTTAACGAGGGTTTTGCCGCGTGTTCTGGTAAACTAAAGGGGGCGCCGCTGGAAGGCGTGTGCCACTCATCTCACGCAAAATCCTGGGGAATGGAAGCCGTGGCGCTACCACACACTGTTGCAATTGACGGGCCGGGAGGATCGGGCAAAAGCTCGGTGGCTGCCGTTGTCGCCCGCGATCTTGACTATCTATTCGTGGATACCGGCGCATTCTACCGCGCCGTGACCCTGGCTGCGTTGCGCCAGGGCAAGACGGAGCCTGACGAAGCCACGCTTACCGATATTGCCCGCCACTGCGATATGGACATCACACCGGAACGCGACGCCGACAACCGGGATTACACCATTCTCCTGGATGGCGAGGACGTAACCAACAAGATCCGCGATCCGGGCGTCGAGGCGCATGTGTCGCGTGTCTCGGCTATTGCAGGCGTGCGCGAGGTGTTGAACGAGAAGTATCGCGCCCTGGCCGCCCGGGGTCGTGTGATCATGGTCGGGCGCGACATTGGCACTATCGTGCTGCCTCACGCCGATCTCAAAATCTACCTGGACGCTTCCCCAGAAGCACGCGCCGAACGCCGCTATAAGCAGCGTGTCGAGGCGGGTCTGCCTGCCGACTACGACCAGATTCTAGCGGCGCTGCGTGCCCGCGACGCCCACGACAGCCAACGCGAAGTGGCCCCACTGACCATCGCACCTGACGCTTACCATTTCTTCACCGATGACCTGGACGTGGCAGGTGTTGTACACTTTCTCAAGCAAATTATCCTGGATTGGCAAAAGGCTCCGTAGCATACAGGGCAGAAACGGGCAGCCATGACCCTCGTCTATCTGGTAGCAGCATGGGTAACAGGTATCGCGCTGGCAACGTGGAGGCCCGCGCTCGGCGCGATCTGGCCGTTCGCAGCAGCAGGCGGCTTCCTGATCGCCTTACTCCTGCGGCGGAATGCCGGTCAACGCCTTGTGGGGCTTTGCCTGCTGATAGCTGGATTGGGGCTTCTGAGGACACAATCCGCGCGGCCAGTCTTCACGGATAAAGATGCGGCAACTTACAACGATCACGGCTATGCCTTCATGATCGGCGTGGTGGCCGACGCGCCCGTCGTGAAAGATAAGAACATTCAGCTCCGCGTGGACATCCGCTATATCTGGCAGGGCAGCGCCTCACATAACGTCCACGGTCTGGCGCTGGTTGATGCGGATCGTTCCGTTAACTTCGCCTACGGGGACAAGATTACGATCCGGGGCCAGCCACAGACGCCGCCCGTTTTCGACACTTTTTCCTATCGTGATTTTCTGGCCCAGAGCGGTATTTACACTTTCGTCTCCCGTGCGCGGATCAACGTGGTGCAGCATCACCAGGGCAGCCCGATCCTGGGCGCGTTATATGACGTACGGGAGCGAACGCATAACCTGATTGCGCAGCTCCTACCGCAGCCACAGTCGGGACTCCTGAGCGGCATCTTGCTCGGCGAGAGCAAAGATGTCTCGCCGGATGTCTCCAGCGCGTTTAATTTGACGGGGACATCGCACCTCATTTCCAGTTCCGGCCTTAAGATCGCGGTCGTGGCGGGTTTGCTCTTTGCTTTATTTGGACGGCTAGGAAATAAGGTCGTGGCTGCGCTGGCGACGATCATTGGCATTGGCCTGTATACGGCTTTCGTTGGGGCAAATGATTCCGTGGTTCGAGCTGCGATCATGACGGGGCTGGCGCTGCTTGCAGAACGATTAGGCAGGCGCAGCGATGGCCTGACGGCGATGGCCCTGGCTGTACTGGTTATCACCGCTATCAGCCCCGGCGCCATCCTCGATGCGGGCCTCTTGCTGGGCGCATCGGCCACCGTCGGGCTAATCCTGTACACCGATCCGCTCAACCGGTTGGCTGAACGTGAGATCGCGCGCCTCTCTTCAAACGAGGGGATGCGACGGGCGCTCAAGATCGTCGCCGATGCCGTGCTGGTCACGGTTGCAGCACAGATTGGCTCGCTGCCGTTCGTGTTCCTGCTCTTCGGGCAATTCTCGCCCCTGTCGGTGATTGTCAATGCGCTGGTCTTTCCAATTCAGGGAACGATTATGATCCTGGGCATAGTGGCCGTGATCGGCGGCGCGATCTGGCTGCCCATCGGGCAAATCGTGGCCTGGCTGGCCGGGATCGGGCTGACCTATACGCTGGCGGTTATCCGTGCGGCAGCGCAGCTTCCGGGCGCATCCATCGCCGTTTCACCCGATCCCGCCTTTGCCTTCGTCTATTATGGAGTGTTATTTGCCGTGACAGCTTATAGCTCGCAGCCGCCTGAGTCCCGCCAGTCCTGGCTGGGCCGCGTACGGCAGGTGGCAACCACTCCACTCCTGGCGGCGCTTGGATTGGGAGTCGCGTTGCTGGTCTGGACAGTCGCTGCGGCACGGCCAGACGGTAAACTTCACGTGTGGTTCCTATCGGTTGGAAAAGGGAACGCGGTGCTGATCCAGAGTCCGCGCGGCGCGCACGTCTTGATTGATGGCGGCCAAAACCCGACGCAGTTGCAGACGGCAGTTGGGGATCACCTGCCGTTTTTCGCCCGCGACCTCGATCTATTGGTTGTGACGCAGCCGTCACCAACGGCGATCACAGCTATCCCTTCGCTGTTGGAACATTACAATGTGAAAGTGGCTCTCACCAACGGCCAGTATTCACGCGATCCGAGTTACCAGGCGCTTATGAATGGCCTGGTCGCTTCGCACACCCAGGTCGTGCAGGCCGTAGCGGGTTATACGGCTACGATGGACGATGGCGTGACGCTTCAGGTGCTCAATCCCGATCAGATTCCAGTTGATTTCAAAACCAAATCTGCCGATGTCCCCCTCATCCTACGTCTGACCTATGGCAAAAGTTCGTTCCTGCTGACCTCGGAGCTGAGTGAAAAAGGCGTGCAGGCCATGCTGGCCTCGAAGCAATATCTGGGCGCGCGGGTGTTAGAATTGCCTTCCAACGGCGCTGAGAAAGAGAACCCGGACGATCTGCTCAATGCCGTTTCACCGGAGGTCGGTATCATCGAGGCAGAGCAAGGCAACGCCAGCGCGGAACCCCCGGATACTGTGCTCAAGCGCTTCGCCGCGATACCGCTGTATCGCACAGACCTGCAAGGAACTATCGAAGTCGCCACGGACGGCGACAGCCTGCAAATCGCGACGACGAAAAGCTCATGAAACGTAACAACCCCTATGCTACTGGTCCTTGCCCCGGCGCTCGGCTGTCGCGCCAACCGGGGGTTTGAAAAGCCCACCGCTGCGCCGTCGTGCGATGATCGTGGAAGCGTCCGAGCTGAGGGCAGGCAACCAGGTCGAAAACATCGTCCCGACTCCCTCCTGGCTTTCCACCCAGATGCGTCCACCGTGCGCCTCGATGATCCCGCGCGTGATAGTCAGCCCAAGTCCGGCGCCGTCGCGCTGTGCTCGCTGGCGGCTTTTGTCTACCTGATAAAAACGGTCAAAGACGTGCGGCAGGTCAGTCGCAGGTATGCCTTCCCCGGTATCGCGCACCTGTACCACTACTCCTGCCCCGTTTGGCGCTGCCCGAAGGGTGATCATACCACCGGCCGGCGTATGCTTGATAGCGTTGTCCACCAGGTTAGTATAAACCTGTACCAGCCGGTCGCCATCGCCCGCGACAGTGGGCAACTGCGGCACTTCTACGCGCAGTGACAACGATTTTTCGGCAGCGCGCGGCGTCAGGCGTTCACCTGTCGCGCACAACAGATCCGTGAGATTGACCACGTGACGGCGCATGGTTAGCCGTCCCGCTTCGACTCGCGCCAGGTCGAGCAGTTCCTGAACCATACGATTCAACCTTCCTGCCTCGTCGTTGATGATCTGGGCGGCCCGCTGAGCCGCCGATGGATTGGACGCGACGCCCTCGATAATAGCCTGCGAAAAACCCTGGATCGAAGTTAGCGGCGTACGCAGATCGTGGGTCACATTGGCAAGAAAGTCGCGCTGGGCCTGCTGGCTGGCCTGCACTTGCTCGGTCATCCAGTTGAAGGATTCAGCCAACGCGCGTACCTCACGCGGTCCGCTTACTGGTGCCTGCTGGTCGAGGTCACCTGCTGCCACGCCTACGGCGGCCCGTGCAACCTCCTGCAAGGGACGCGCCACTGACCGCGCTATGAGCAGAGATAGGATGAAGGCGACGCTCAATCCGATCAGGCCTGCCTGGAGCAGCGGCGTGAGCAGGTCTTCACCGTAATAATTGAGGGTTTCCGAAAGATTGAGTAGGCGTGGCGCACGTAGGGACACGATGAACAGAAGCGAATTGGGATCGCTGGCGCGGGGAGCCTGACCTACAAAAACCCATTCTGAACCATCGGAATTGTATAACGTGCCACGCACCATCGGAAACTGCGTTTCATCCGGTCCTAAAGGCGATTCATAGGGCGCAGGCGTGTAATTGAGTATGGCGCCTGGCATAATTTCGTGGCGTGTATCGTAGCTGACTTTGCCGTTGGAATCAGCCAGGATGATACGAGCGTTCAGACGCTTATCCAGGCGGTTGAGCGCTGCGCCTTCAAGAAAGGTTGGGCCGTTGGAATCGATTTTGAAGTTGCCTGCTGCTTCCGATGCGCTGATCTCACTGAGCTGATTATACAGGCGCAGACTAAGCGTTTCAGTGAGCAGCGGCCTGCTCCGTAGCATGAAGAACAGCGTCA
>DATGFK010000369.1:0-5694 GCA_035309185.1 Aggregatilineales bacterium | reverse complement strand
CCCACGATGGCCGATTCTGAGATCGGCGTATCGCGGACACGATCATTGCCGTACTTTTCCCACAGGCCCGGAGTGACCTTGAACACGCCCCCGGCCCTCCCGACATCCTCGCCGAAGAAAATGACGTTCTCGTCGCGGGCTAACTCTTCGTCCAGCGCTCGAACCACCGCATCACGGTAAGTTATGGTTGCCATATTTTTCTCGTAATTCTCAGACCCAGATGTCTTCGTAAATGCTGTCAGCAGCCGGGTAGGGTTGCTCCATCGCCCAGTGAATGGCCTCGTCAACGGTCGTGTCAGCAGCCTGGCGCATGGCGTCCAGGTCACTCGCGGTCATTTCGCTATCCTGGATCATACGCTCGGCCAGGATGTTGATCGGGTCGCGCTTCAACCATTCGTCGAGTTCCCCTGGCCGCCGATAAGGCGCCGGATCGGTGCGCGAGTGGCCGCGATAGCGATAAGTTTTGGCTTCGACCAGAGTCGGCCCCTGCCCGGAACGTGCGCGCTCCGCCGCCTGTTTCATGGCCGTGTAGACCTTTTCGACATCCTGGCCGTCCACGATCACGCCGGGCATCCCGTAGGCGGCCGCGCGATCTGCAACGTTCGGCACTGGCGTCGTCTCGGCGTAGGCGCTGTATTCACCGTACAGGTTGTTTTCACACAGGAAGATCGTTGGCAGCTTCCAGACCCCGGCCATATTCAGGGCCTCGTGAAAGGTGCCGATGTTGGAGGTGCCCTCGCCGAAGATCGCTACGGCAACCGCGCCGGTCTTTTTGAGCTGCGCCGTGAGTGCTGCGCCGTTGGCAATTGGCAGACCTGCGCCCACCACGGCGAAGGTGCCGATGAGGCCGTTGTGCATGTCAGTCAGGTGCATCGAGCCGCCCTTGCCCTTGGAGCACCCGGCGGCCTTGCCCATCATTTCGGCCATCATGGTCTTTATGGTCATGCCCAGCGCCAGGGCGTGTCCGTGGCCGCGATAAGTACAGGTGACGGTATCGCCGCGCGCCGCGTCAATGACCGCCGCCATGCCTGCCGAAACGGCCTCCTGCCCATCGCACAGGTGGGTCGTTCCCCGAATCACGTTCTCCAAAAACAATTCCTGGATTCGCCCCTCGACGGCCCGCACTTCGATCATCTTTTGCAGGGCATGTTGGCGGGTCGCCGTGTCCAGGCGTTCGGCGCGCGAGAGTGTCTCTACTGTTGCACCATTCACGGGCAAGAACCTTTCTTCACGAACGATTACGAAAAGTTTTGTAATAACTCGTCAAATGTCTCCAGGAAACGTGCGGCCACCATGCCGTCCACCAGCCGGTGATCGACGGACAATGTGAAGTGAGCCGTCGTGCGGACGTACAGCCCACCGTCGATGACGAATGGACGGGGCCGGGCAGCGCCCACGGCCAGGATACCGAGCTGCGGAGGGTTGATAATCGCGGTAAAGCGCTCGATCTGCTTGACTAGGCCCAGGTTGCTCAGTGTAAAGGTGCCACCGCTCAGTTCGTCCGAGCGCAGGCGATTGTTGCGCGCCCGCGTGATCAAATCAGTGGCGCGTTCGGCCAACCCGGACAGTGAATAGTCGTCGGCGTGGCGCAGTACAGGCGCGATCAGACCGGCGGGCAACGCGACGGCAATGGCAAGATTCACGTTATCCCACTGGTAGAGCCGTTCATTTTCGTAAGTGGCATTCAGTTCTGGCCTGGCCTTGAGGCTTTGCGTGGTCAGATACAGCAGCAGATTGTTGATGCCAATCCCTTTGGGGAGTTTGCCGAGGGCGGGCGTCAGGTCGAGTTCGGCAGACACGTAAATATGCGGGGCGTTCTGGGCGCTGTCCACCAGGCGGCGAGCAATGGCCTGGCGCATGGTGCTGACGGCGATTTCGTGCCGCCCGCCCACGCCGACGGGCATTGCCGCGATGGCTGCTGCCGCTGGCACGCTTCGCCTTTCCAGCACCGATTCCACATCGGCGCGGGTGACGCGCCCGTCTTTGCCAGTCCCTGACACCTGATGCAGTTCAACCGCGTGGTCGCGGGCCAGCTTGCGGACAGCGGGCGCAGCCATGATAGGCTGCCCTTGAGCGGCGGACACCGGCGCGGAAGCCACCCGTGCCGCGCTCTGCACGTCGCTGCGCGTGACTCGTCCGCCAGGGCCGGTTCCCTGCACGTTGGAGAGATTGACGCCCTGCTCGTCGGCCATCCGCCGCGCCAGGGGCGTCACCCGCTGAGGTTTGCCTGTCGAACTTGCTGGCTCGGCCTGGGCGCGAACTCCCTGGGCTGCTCCAGACGAGCTTTGTAGTGCCTCCGTGCCAGCCGTCCGAATGTGGGCCAGCACCGCGCCGACGGGAACGACGCTGTCCGGCGCAACCAGTACGTCTTGCAGCACGCCATCTACGAGCGCTTCGAGTTCAACCGTCGCCTTATCGCTCTCGATCTCTGCAATCGGTTCGCCTCTTTTGACCGCGTCTCCGGGCTGCTTAAGCCAGGCGATCAGGCGGCCTTCTTCCATGCCAAAGCCGAGATTGGGCAGCACCACATCGCCATCCATAACGTTCCTCGCAAATGCCTGGATAAAAGTCAAAAACGTATGCTATAATTGGAAAATTATAAATTATAGCTTATTATTTTGCAACTGTTGCGTTTTGCGTTCAAACTTGAGTGTGGGGGTCAGTTCACCCCGCATCGGAAAATCAACTTGACGTGAGAGACTTGAGCATGAAATCAAACATCGTTCCAATTGAGGATAACAAGAAAACCATCGCGGCCATTGTGCGGGAGCGCATCCGCGCAGCAATCCTGTCTGGCGAACTGGCTGCCGGGTCGCGCCTGGACCAGGCGCAACTGGCCGCCGACCTGGAGGTCAGCCTGGTTCCCGTGCGCGAAGCGCTCAAGGCGCTGGATGCGGAAGGCTTTGTGAAAATTATTCCCCGGCGCGGCGCTTTTGTAGCGCATACCTCCACCAAAGATATTGACGACCTGTATTTTACACGGGAAATCCTCGAAGGACAGGCTGCCTATTACGCGGCGCCGCGCCTGACCGATCAGGACATCAAGACCCTGGAAGGCTTGCTCAAGGACATGGACAACGAACTTGAAGGTCATAGCCACAACTTATTTATGCAGAGCAATCGGGAATTTCACTTCACGATTTACAATGCCCTGGGCAATGACTACCTTATCAATATGATCACTTCGGTATGGGACCTGGGCGAACGATACCGTTATCAATATCTGTTCCTGCGTGACCAGGGCGCGATCATTCAAAAGGAACACCAAACCATATTTGAGGCCTGCCGTGCGCGTGACGCCCATCGCCTGGAGAAAGCAATTGTCTCCCACATGCAACGCACGTTAGGGGCTGTAAAAGAATACTTTCAAGCGCAGCATCAACATCCTGAAGAACAGCGCTAAACCCTAAAAGCTACACACCTGAGTCGTCGTCGAGCGTCCCATCTACGTGGACAGCACCAATGATGCGCCCGGCGCGTCCGGCGTCGCCGGGCTTGATGTCCTGGAAGATGATCAAAACATCCTCCCGCCGGGCGCTGCCTTTGGTGACCAAAGTTTCAGTGATGTCTCGTATGACATCGCCTTTTTGCTGTTCAGTGCGTCCCGGCGACCAGTAAATAATAACCGTTGGCATAAAATTCCTCGCCTAAGAGTGTGCGCTGGCTGGCTTTATCCTGTCAAGACCTTATTGTGGTCGCGGCGTTGAAGGCGCTTGCAGGATTTCAAGCGTAATGTCATCGGGATCAAGGAAATAACAGGTAAACCCGCCCTTGTTAATCCCGGCGGTGATAGCGTTCGGTTCGGACTTGAAGCGAACACCAAGGTCGCACATGCGCCGGTATTCCGCCTGGATGTCGTCCACCTGGAAAGCCAGGTGAGCGCTGCCAGGGCGACAGGTTGCCGTGTCCGTGGGTTCACATTGCGGGTAAACATATTCGACAAGTTCGAGCAAGTGCCCTGAGCGCTGCGAAGCCATGCCTTCAACGGTCAACTGGGCGACTTTCAGGTGTGCGCCTTCGTAACCAACCAGTTTGGCGGTGTATTCGTTGTGTTGCTCCTGTGTATGTACCAGCTTCATGCCGATGACCCTGGTATAAAAATCCACAGACCGTTCTATATCTTTAACGGTGAAGCTGAAATGCCAGTAGGCGATAAGCATTTTGAAGAAATCTCCTCAAAAAAATTTCTGGTTTGATTAAATGCCTTGACCTTGCGAAGTAGATAAATTATAATTTATGTTATATAATTGTCAATCTCACATCGGATAATCCATCCAACCAAAGTAAAGCGTATGCCGTCCGACTTGAACGGGATGAACCGCCAACGTATTCCAACGACTTTACAGGTTCCCCACTCAAGATTTGTGAAACCAAGCCAAATGCCGTAACCGTGAGCAGGTTACGATGGAAAGGAAGGTGTTATCGAACGACACAGACAGGTGAATTCGTCGGTTTTCGCAACATTAAAAACAATGAGGTGAATAATGAATCGGTTCAAAATATCTAGTATAGTGCTAACTTTTGCTCTGCTCGCCAGCAGCATCGGCGTTGCCAGCGCACAAACAGGTACAAAATCTGCGCTTCCGTTCGACGGGGTCACGTTCAATTTGCTGACCTTTACAGGGCCGCAGATCGCAGAACCCCTCCAAAGGCGCGCACCGGACTTCGCGGCGCTCACAGGGGCCCAGATTCGCATCGTCACCGTCCCTAACGCGAATCTATACGACACGATCTTGAAAGACCAGTCCACTGGAACCAATGCCTTCCAGGCATTTGTCTTCGCTCCGCAGTGGATGGGCGACTTTGTCGGCGCGGGCATCCTGCAACCCCTTGACGACTATATCAAGAACGACTCCAAATTGCAGTGGGATGACGTTGCCCCGTTCTTCAAAGACTTCAGCGCGACCTATCAGGGCAAAACTTACCTGATTCCGCTAGACGGCGACTTCCACATGGTCTATTACCGCTCAGACATCTTCAAGGCCAACAATCTTCAGCCACCCAAGACCTGGGACGACTACCTTGCCGACGCCAAGGCACTCAACGGCAAAGACATGAACGGCGACGGCGCACCAGACTATGGTTCCTGCATCTCCAAGGCCAAGGCTCAACAGTCCTACTGGTGGATTTTCTCCATCGCCGGGCCGTTTATCCAGAGCAAAGGTACGGGCCAGGGCGCTTTCTTCGACCCCACCACGATGCAGCCCCTCTTCAAGAATGATGGGTTCACCCGCGCGCTGGACATCTACAAAGAAACCGGCCTATATGGGCCGCCGAATGAAAACACGCTGGGCGTTGGTAATACCCGCGACCTCTTCACCTCTGGACGTTGTGCGCTGACCCTTGACTGGGGCGATGTCGGCCCACTCGCTGTAGCGCCGGGTTCCAAGGTCGTGGACAAGACCGGATCGATCATCACGCCAGGAACGACGAAGGTTGTGGACTGGAAGACCGGCAAGCTTGTTGATTGCGACAGGACCACCTGCCCATATGCCATCGACGGCGTGAATCATGCGCCCTTTGCTTCCTTCGGCGGTTGGTCCGGCGGTGTGAGCGCTGCGGCAGATCAGAAGACAAAAGATGCAGCCTACGCCTTCCTGTCCTACATGAGCCAACCCGCGCAGTCCAGCATCGACGTGACGTTGGGTAAAACAGGCTTTAATCCCTACCGCAAGTCGCACTTCGCCGATCTGA
>DATGFK010000368.1:0-3197 GCA_035309185.1 Aggregatilineales bacterium | reverse complement strand
TTGCAGAGCTGCCTGGAGCCGCTTTTTCCAATGGCCTTCCATATAGTCAACCATGTGGGGTAGGGTGTCATCCACGTGGACATCGGTGTCCACGATCGTGTATCCGGTCAGCTCATTGCCGTACAAGTCCAAATCCTGGTCCTGGACGGGCGTAAAGACGGCCTCAACCTTAGTAGCTTTTATGTCCAATTCTTCGATTGCCATGGTCTACCTTTGTTGTTTTGGACTTAAGTAAGCCCAATGAGTTAACTGGACAATATTTGTCTAGATAATTATATATAATAGTGTATATTGTTTAAGAGTCAATACCATCCTGGACCATTTCTTGGTCCTGGTGGTGTTAACCAGTTGGGGGCTGCTGATACTTTACAGAAAACTGCTGCCGGCAGTTGGCGAGAAGTCTGTGGCATGCATGTTCGCGATGCCAAGGGATGGCAGTCGAGCTAGAATGGCTTGCCGCGCGTTCTCGATGTTCCCGCGAAGATGCTCGGCAGCGCTGTCAACGTCACCTTGTCTGAGGGCTTCGACAATCTGCCTGTGTTCCTGCACCGAGGCAGCGGCCCGTTCGGGGATGAGCAGCAAAGTATCTAGCTGGAAGCTGCGCCGGACACGAGCCAAAACGTCCTGAACCAGCCGCGAACCACAGAGCTGCGTGAGGCGTTCGTGGAAGCGCCAGTTCGCGTTTGTCAGGGCCTCCATGGATTGCCCAGCCAGGTAGGCCTCCGCCTCACGTACCAATTCAACCAAGTCTTCCAAATCCGCCGAGCTCATCCGTGCTGCGGCCAACCGTAACGCATAGGGTTCAAGCTGGGCGCGCAGGTCATAGTATTCATTGGCGGAATTCAATGTATACGCCACTACCCGTACGCCCCGATGGGGCATATGCTCGACGAGCCCCTCGGCCTCCAGCCGCCGCAGCGCCTCACGAATGGGTGTCGGGCTAATCCCGAAACGGTCTGCGAGTTCTTCTTGCCGCAACCATTCGCCCGGGGCGATTTCACCGCGCCATATTGCTTGCCGCAGCCGCAGCACGGCAGATTCGGATTTGGTCGCTTTAGCGGCCCCTGTGATTTCTTGTATGCCCACCTGGTTTCTCCCAGCCCAATCAGATTCTGCCGCGTCATACATCGCGTCGTTGATATTTCCAGATCATGGGTAACCTCGCCAATGTCGGATGACGATGATCAAGGTACGAGTCCAGCCCAAATGGCCTCTCCAGTCAAACCGCCTCACCCAATGGCCATGAATGGCTATGCCTTCTACCTAGTGCGTCTAGATTGAGACGCCAGGTACCAATTCGCATAAGCAGCCATTATGCCAAAGCTTGTCCAAAGTGTAGCACAACCTGCGACTCGATCTAAACTAGTGTCCAGTCCGCTGACTTTTTCGCCCTGGTGCATAACCCCGTGACTCAAGCGCCGGTCAGAATCTCAACGCCCTGCTCGCGGGCCAGCCGCGCCAGGCTGCTGGCTTGCATTGTGGCCTCAAAAAACCCGTCGTCTGGGCACGGGCCGGCGCCGCGGATGCCCTCCAGGCTCAGGTCGGGGACGATCTGATGAATCTGGGAAGCGTCGGTCCGATATTCTGCCTGATAGGCGCAAGCCAGTGTCAGCGCGATGGCCTGCTTGGCGTAGCGCTCGCACTCGTGATATGGCCACACCAGTCAACAATAAGGATGTGTATTGAGCCAACTTGAAAACAAGCGGATCCACCGGCACAACGATATCTGTCAGGAAACGGATAGTAGCGATGGATCCTCACAAAGTATTTCGCCCCAACTGGTCGTGCTGGCAAGCTAAAAGTTGGCAACCCAATATTCGCCTGTTTGGTCAAAGGAATAGCACTACCGCTACCGGAACTGTGGCCAGGCCTTCGCCGCGCGGGCGTGCGCGGCGTACTACCGGCTACGAACGTATGAAATGACCACGACTCTGGTTGTGATGATATTGGCGTACGGCCCTCCCCTTCATGCAATTTCGGTGGCCTTGAGGCTGGCCGAACAGACTGTTTGTGCTTGGCAATAGCGCGCTGAGCTGCTGTGCTAGTGGGTGCAGGTCCGTCCGTTACTGCTGCCTTGGGATCCGGGCCTGGTTCAGGCGGACGAGCTGTAGATCACACGTCAAGCGTTGAAGGTCTCGATGGCCCTGGCAATGCATGTCTCGACTTGCTTGTCGTTGCGCGGTTTCAATTCGGCGCAGCGCGATCGTCTCCTGATCGGTGCCTTGGTCGAGAGGATGCAGGTGCGCGTCTTGCGCCGGCCATCACTGGTGTGCTTGGATAGGTGGATGACGTGGGTGACCGCCGTCCGCCTGGTACTTCACGATGTAGTGACGCGTGGCTGAACATCCTGGCGCGGCTTGTAAATTGCGCAAGTGATCAAGCCGTCTACCAAAGGGCGTGTCGGCGGCATCCAGTGGGCATTGGTCAAGGCCGACACGCTGCTGTCCAACGCCTGACACTGGCACCCGCTGACAGGTGCGGTGTGCTCCATCGTCTGAGGCGACCGGATCGGACTGACCATAGGGGCATCCTCGCATCTCGATGATGCCCGCAGGCCTGACCGCACGTCACTGGTGTGTTCACGAATTGCTGACCGATCGATGCCCATCGTTGTGCTGGACGCCACCTACGCGCCAAGGGGCATGCGTCTAGCGCTACTCAAGCCTAGCTCTACAACGAGACTTCGTATGAATACGAGACTTCGCTTATGAATACGAGATTTCGCCCGGGACGGGTCTTTTGTCGGTTGCATCATGGCGAAACCTTAAAAATCGCCAAAAATAGCCATTAATCGGCATTATTTAAGGTTCAAGGCCGAATTCGCAGTCAAATGCCCCGCCAACCTTAAAGTCTCATATTCATAACCGAAGTCTCGTATTAGCCCGAAGTCTCGTTGTAATACTAGGTCGCCCGCAGGTCCACCTGACCACCGTTGAATGGACCTGCTACGGAGCTTCTCAGGATATCAGGTACCTTTTCGGCGAATGCAATTTCGCAGAGCTGCGCGTGGCGCGTGGCTGCGAAAGCGTCTCGTACAACCCCTTATCCGAGTCGCCTTCCTTTGAAGACACACGTCAACACTATTGGCGCTCTACGAGATGCGCCAAATATAGTTACGCAACGACATACATTTCCGTAGTATCGATTACATTTGAAAGGATACGGGGGCCGTTATCGGTAACGAGGACTAAGTCCTC
>DATGFK010000367.1:0-3060 GCA_035309185.1 Aggregatilineales bacterium | reverse complement strand
ATGCCACTCTGATCCGGGCGTGCACCGCTGATTATGGCGGTGTGCGATGGCCAAGTAATGGTGGGCCACACGCCAACTACTCCGTCGGCGACCTGACTCCGGGCGATCAACTTGCGGATGTTGGGAATCCTTAGCCCCAATGCATCACGATCGCGTATATAGCGCCAATCGAGCCCGTCCACCGACACAACCAAGAGCTTGTGTCCCGGCGCAGCCTGCGCGGCGGCCACCGACAATGCAACTCCTGCCGCCGCTGCGATTGCCCTACGCATCAATAGGACACTCCCACACCGAAGAAAAAGGCACGCCCATTGTCGAGCGCCGAATAGTTCAGCTGCTGGTTCAGGCCGACCACCTTCTGCGGCCGCGAATTGGTCATATTCTTCACCTGGAAGCGGGCCGAGATGTTCTCGTCGAAACTATAGCTAACTTGGCTGTCCAGCGTCGTGATCCCCGTCCACCACTGGTCGTTGACCTGGTTGTTGGTATCGAAGCTGATCGGCATCTTGCTGGTATAGTTGTACGCCAGCTCTCCGGCCCAGGCATCATGGCTGTAGAGGAGTGCAACATTGGCTACGAAGCGAGAGGATTCCATCAATTGCGGCAGGCGGCGCAGGCTGCCATTGCTCATCCGGATGTGGGGCGTGTTCTCGCTCACGAAGGAGGCATTGGCTGTGCCGCCGAAATCCGAGAGGAAGTCGGGCAGAAAGTTGAATTTCACGTCCGAGGCGCCCAGTTCCAGCCCTTGGATGCTGGCACTGTCGGTGTTCTGGGCTTGGGTTATCGTGAGCGTGACCGGAGTGGCAACGCCAGGAACCGTGGCGTTGGGCACTGTGGTGGTCAACGAGACGATTTCGTTTTCGATTTCCTTGTCGAATACCGCCACTGACAACAGCACGCCCTGTGCCGGATAATATTCCGCCGACAAGTCGTAGTTGGTGGATTCACGCGGCTTGAGGTTGGGATTGGAGATCGTCTCTGAAGCCGTGCCGTTGGCACCGTTGAGCGAGGCGGTGCCATTCTGCGCCAACTGGGCGTATTGCGGACGGGCCAGGTTCTGAGTGATCGCGCCGCGCAGCTTCAAGTCGTCGGTCAGGTCATAGCTGACATTGAGCGATGGCAGCAGCCGGTAATAATGGGATGCCGTTTGAGTCTGCACGAAGTTAGTGGTGGAAGAGAAAGGCACCGGCTGATAGTTGGCGATGCTCATATCCGTGGTCTCATACCGCACGCCGGCTACAGCGTAGAGCGCGTTCCATTTGTACTGCGCCTCGCCATAAAAGGCGTTGATAGCCTCGCCCAGACGGTAATTGTTAACCGTGTTCGAAAGCGCGTCGGTCGCATTTGGCGAATAATTGGCCGCATTATTGGTGACGTAATTTCCTACCGCATAAGGATCAACCAGCAGCAAACTCTGCCCCTCACCGTCATACAGGCTTATGGTCTTGTTCATTACGCCCGCCGCCGCCAACGTGGGGGCCGTGCCTTGATTGGGGTTCAATCGCGCCTGGTGATAGAAATAGTGTTGGTTTAGATCGCGCCAGGTCCAACCCAACTTGAAACCCAAACCTTCGGAATCAGAATCCATATTGTCGGTGAATTCCAGCTTGGCCTGGGGGAGATGGTTGATGGAGGCGTCAGTAGCGTTCAGGAAATAGACCTGTGTGTAATTGGCCGGATTGGTAAAAGCCGCCGAGTTGTTGGGAATGAATAGAGCCGACTGCGGAGCCGCCAGGTCATAGTTGAAGGCATAGGTCGCCGAGGTTGGCGCGGTGAACTGAGTTTCGTTGGTGGTCTGCTTGTATTGGCCGACGCCATAGTTGAACGTCGCATCCAGATGCATGCGATTGGAGAGGTTCATGCCGCCGCCCACATCCACATAGGCCATCTGGCGCAGCTGCACATAGCGGTCGTAATCGACCTCGGGCGCACCCTGCGCAAAGCTGCCGGTCGTGGGCGAATTGATAGTGGCGTTGCCGACGCGGTTGAGATACTGCGACCAACGGTTTTCATCATTGATGAACTCGAACAGTCCGCCCGCGACATGAGCCTGGAACATGCTGTGATCGTCAAAATCCAGCCGGCCGAACACGCCCGGGCGGGTGCGGTCATTGTCATACCAATACCACCGATGACGATCCGGAATAGGCACAAGACCCGCTACGCTGTCGGTGGGTTTCAATGTCGCGGTGGTGGCGGTGGCGCCGGCCTGATCCAGCGCGGGCACATTGGCCGTGCCGCTGCCAGCATAAGGATAATAGGAATAGCCCAGCGTATAGGTGTTCAGCGTAGAGGAGGATCGGCGCATATAGCTGGCCAACAGTACCAGGCCAAACTGATTGCTGTCTCCGAAAGTATTACTGTAGGTGACGTCCCCCTGGCCGGATGGCTGGAAGCTGTGGACCTGTTCGGTATTTTCCCAATAAGCATAGTCGAGATGGGCATCCAAGTGCTCGCCCGGGCGGTCAAAGGCGGACCGGGTCTTTAGCATGGTGACGCCGCCGGCGGCGTCGGATACTTGGTCCACTGTCCAGCTCTTGGCGACATTGACTGCGCTCACCAGCACTGACGGCAACACGTCGAGCGAAACCTGACGCCGTGTTTCTTCGGTGGAAGCCAGCTGCAAGCCGTCGATTTCGATGGAATTGTAATCGGGATTCAACCCACGCAGGGTGATGAACTGATCCTCACCGCGGCCGTTGTTGATCTGAAGGGCAACGCCAGGAACCTTGCGCAGCGCATCGCCAAGCCCGTATTCGGGTATGCTGCCGATGTCATCCGACGATATTCCGTCGGAAACGACGTTCAGCTCGCGCTTGTTGTTAATGGACTTTTCCACTGCATATTGTTGACCGGTCACAGTCACTGTTTCTACCCCATCCTGCGCATGGGCTTGGCTCAACAAGAAATTCAAAGCGATGACGCTGCAGGCCGTTTGAAGAAGGCGTGCACGATGGATTTTTGTAAGCAACATGAATGTTCCCGCTCAGGTGTAAACTGCTCGCGGGATTAGTGTGACAACTTAAAACTTTGATGACTGATTGTCAGTTAGGCCCTGAT
>DATGFK010000366.1:0-5218 GCA_035309185.1 Aggregatilineales bacterium | reverse complement strand
TCCGCTATGGTTGGCCCTCGCCGTGACCACATCGGACGAAATTCGTGTCGAGAGCGGAGATGCAACAAAGCTGATGCAACACGGTTCAGTGGTAACGGAACGCGGCGATACGTTGCAGGGGCCAGAGGCATTCAAAGCGGTTGCCGCACACCTGCTGCTGAGCCGGTTCTGGCTGTGGACGCTGCGATCCTCATTTGTTTATCGCAAGATTGAGGGGACACTGCGCTGGTGGATGTGTCGCACGCCATTGGTGCCTGATGTCATTCCGTCGAACGTTCGTGCCACGCCCTCTCGCGCGCTCAGGCGCGTTCGCGCAGTGGGGAAAGTGACCCTCGTGCTGGCCGAGGCCGGCCTCCTGTTCTTGCTGGTTTGGTGGAATGGGCGCGAGCTGCAAATAAACAACGTTTACCTGGTTCAGCCCGAGTTGCCCAGTTTTGCTTACCCGATTCTGAATTACACCGATCTGTACCAAAATTGGGGGATGTTTGCTCCCAGTCCCAGCCGTCGTGAGGGAAGCATAATCGTGGAAGGCAAGTTTGGGTTCGGGCCGGTGCTCGATTTGCGCACTCTGCGCGATCCCTCGACGGAAAGCGAAGTCCCTCATTGGGTGATGGGGCCAGACCTGGCCTGGCGAAAAATTGACGAAGTCCTCTACATTGAGCGGCCTGCCGGTGTTTTGCAGGACTGGGCACTGCACTACTGCAATGTGTACAACAACAATCCTCCCACGAGCAAAGGCCGACTGGAAGAGGTTGATCTCATCTATCGCTACCACTGGATACCCGCCTATAACGAGCCTCCGCAGCAGGGGTTATCCGATGACCGCCTGTTGTCGTACCGCTGTCCTTGACCCCAACATCATCCTGGGCAGACCACACCAACGCTTATGACCTCCGGCCACAGGCTTGACCTTGCCGGAGGTTTTTTCTATTTTGGCACGGCAATTGCATCTAAATTCATTTGGTCTGTTCTGAACTATTAAAGTTTTTGATTACCTGATGCAATCGCCCTGCTTGTTTTTAGTAAAGCGCCTTGAAATCGCTTGCGATATAATGAATCCAGTACGCTCCATAAAATCCTATATCTGAACCTTGTGAAGCAGCAGCCATAGATCATCGGCGGGGTGTAAATATGCTCGAATTCGTAGGTCAACGGTTAGGTAACAACGAAATCATTCAATGGCTTGGCGATGGGGCGCACGTACATGCTTTCCTGGCGCGTCAGCAACCATCGGGCACGATGGTGGTGGTCAAAGTTCTGAAGTCGGATCTCGCCAATCAGGCGGATTTTCTCGAACGCTTTCAGCGAGAAGCGCAGGCTGCCATGACGATGAATCATCCGCACATGGTCAAAATTCTCGATTACAAGCAGCAGGGAGAGACCCTGTACCTGGTCGAGGAATTCTTGACCGGGGGCAGCCTCCTTGACCGTTTGAATGCGAAAGCTGGCCCACTGCCTCCTGACCAGGTTGTGCGCACCCTGGATCAACTAGCCTCCGTGCTGGACTATGCACACGAACGTGGCATCATCCACCGAGATTTGAAGCCGGAGAACGTCCTGTTCGATGAACAAGGCAACGTCTACCTGAGCGACCTGGGCATCACCAAGGTCATTGATCCGAATGCCACACGCAGTCGCACAGACCTTCAGTTTGGCAACCCTGCCTATATGGCTCCCGAAGTGTGGCAAGCCAGCGGCACCGACTGGCGCAGCGACATTTATGCGCTCGGTATCATCCTGTTCGAGATGCTGACCGGCAAGCTGCCGTTTGCAGAGGCTGTTGCGGCCAGCGTGATGTTCACTCACCTGATGCACGTCTTTTCAAAGCCGATCTCATTGGCGGAATATCGCCCCGATTTACCGAAAGCGGTGGATGAGGTCATTGCAAAGGCAATGGCAAAGAATCGGGAGGATCGCTATCAAAGTGCCGGGGAATTGGCAACTGCCTTCAAACAAGCATTGCAAGCAGCATAAAGTGGCGGACTGACTAATCATGGGCGATAGAAAAAGTGATCTGTTGGGCAAGTTGACGGGCGCAATAGGTGGACCAGACGAAAAAAAGGCTCCTGAAGCGGACACTGGATCGTCCCAGGAGAAACCGGATGGCGGTACGCAGCCGTCACGCGAGAACGCAGGGACTGGCCTGAATGCCCTGGAACTGCTGAATCTGCCCACCGATCAGCGTAAAGTGATCACCTGGCTCTCGCGCAAGAAACAGGCGACTTTCGCTGAAATTGAGAAGGCACTGGGGCAAACGCCCGAAGCGTTGCAGGCTACCCTGCGTGCCTTACAACAGGCGAACTACGTCAATGAAGCACTTGTTGACCGGGATCTGTATTACCGTGTCGTCTTTCGTGGAAGCGTAAGGCGCAAAGCTACCGGTATCAGCGAGGCGTTGTGGACACGGGTTGACCTCGATCACGTGACATTTCTGAAACAAGTCTCGCTCTTTAACGGCCTCAGCGAGGATGAGATTCGTGCCATCGCCAATACGATGGGTGAGCATCACTATGCGCGTGATGAAGTGATGCTCTGGCAGGGCGATGTAAGCGACCAGATGTTTTTCATCAAGTCCGGTGTTGTCGGTATTTCGCGCTTTACTTCTGCCAAAGAGCAGAAAACGACCCTTTCTTACCTCAAACCGGGTGACTTCCTGGGCGAATACAATGTTCTGCTCGTGCAGGGCGGAGCCGCCAGCGCCACGGTAACGGCGCTCAGTTCAGTGACAGCCTTGACTCTGAAGAAGGCTGACTTCCTTGAACTGACCCATCGCCATCCTACGATTGCTCTTGAACTTGCCCGCGAACTGGTACACCGGCTGGTCGCGCAGAACATGCGCCTGGGGAGCGCTCACGATGCACGAGTCTCCCTTGTCGTAGGCGTGGGTCCAGGCGTGGGCTGCACGAGCATCGGCAGTATGCTTGCCATGACCCTGGCCCACGTCACGGGCAAAAGCGCGGCTTACACGGAGTTGCCCAATTCTGACCGCCTTGCGCGACTCTTCAACGTTGCCACGAATATTGAAACACATCGCATGGATAGCGGCTTCGACCTGGTGATCAAACAAGACTCGCCGGGCCTGCCCTCCACTGTGCGGGCGACAATGGCCTATGATTACCTGGTCCAAAATTATGAGAACGTCGTCGTCGGGTTGCGCGATCACGACTCGGAATTGCTGGATTACCTGGCAGAACAGACCGACCAGATTGTTCTGGTCACGTCGCCCAACGCCGAGCGCACGGACACGATGCGCAAGCTGGAAACCAAACTGCGGGCGATCATCCATCCTGAAAAGGTGATCGTCTTTGAAGCCATCAATCGCGTCTCGGCTGATCAGAAAGACATCCCAGCGCCAGCAAAGGTTGAGTTTGACCTCCCTTACGTCAAGAATATGCCAGGCCTTGCTCAACAAACGCTTCAGGCTCGTCCCGACGCACTGGCTCAGATGACCAATATCGTCGCTGACCGGCTTGGGCGCGCTAACTCGATCAGTGTTTACATTCCATCTACGGTTGACGTCAACACGCCAATTGATACCCAACCTTACGTTGAAAAGACCCTGGACTTCATGGGTGACAAGTTTGGCGGCGCCACCTTGAGTAAGGCTCGTGGCGTCTGGAACAGCGCCGACGCTGGATTGGTCGGCGAGGACATCACCATCGTACGTAGTTACGCCACTCAGTCAGACCTGGATCAAAACCTACAATCGGTGCTCGATTACGTCGAGGCGCTCAAGTCGGAACTTCGCCAGGAAGCAATGGCAGTCGAGATTAACCAAAAATTGATGTTGATCTAGCTGCGCCCAATCCCAACTAATCGTCCAGTTCTTGCGTGACTGCGCCCAGCATTTCCAGTGCCAGCAGACTGCGCAAGGTTTGGCCCCAAACCGTCTGCTCACCGGTGAAGTCCAGGCCATTAACCGACCAGGTTAGATGGGCATTATCGGGAACGATGCCATGTCCGGGCAAATACTGCGAGGCCAGCCAGAAATTGATCAACGGAATTTGATACTGCTGGGCGAGGTTGACCGCGATCAGGTTGAATTGCAACATCTTGTCGTACAATGCGCCGTGATCGTGCCACGTAAAAGTCATCAGCACCGGGATCACGCCGTCCGCAATGGATTTCTCGATAATCTGGCTCATGTACCTGCGGTACATTTCCGGCGTGAAGAACCCGACGTCGTTTGCGCCGAACATGATGAGCGCAATGCTGGGCTGACTGATCCGATATTCGCAGTCCAGGGGCGCTTCGTTGGCTTTGCAGAACCGGGAATCGGCCAGGAAAGAATCTTGTACTGATGCCGAATTCAAGCCGACCTGGGCGGCAATGCTGTCCCGCCCAAATGATCCCTTGAAATTGTCAATCACCTGGCCCAGGGCGCCGTAATAGCCCAGGCGAATTAGCCCGTGATCAATCGGGTTCAGGAAGGCATCAGATTTGGTGTTGCAATCCCCGACCTTGGCAAAGGCATGAGGGTTGTTGCCTAATTGCTGGCCTTTGGCATAAATCGCGTGCAAGTTTGGCCCGATCCCCGAAAAGATCGGCACCTCTTGTAGCAATACCTCGGACTGATCGCTTGCCGGTGGTGTAAGGGTTAACGTAGGTGTAAGTGTCGGCGTTGGAGGAATGGTCTGCGCCATCTCCACCGTCGCCTGCGCGTTGGCGCTGGCCTTTGTCCCGGCAATAGATGCAATCTCGGCGGCTGGAGCCAGTATCCAGGCAGGTTTGCCGTTGGGCAGATCAACGAGATACCACGTGTAGCCAAAATAGTCTGTTCCATAAGCCCGCACGGGATATTCGGTATTCACGTCAACCTGGCTCACTACCCCGTAAGAGATACCGGGGCCGCTGCGCGCCTGCGTGCCATTCTGCGCCTTGATTCGGATCTGAATGGAGAGAGGTGTGACGCTCGCCTGCTGGCTGGGTTCAATCGTCGCAGGCGCGCCAGTAGGCGTTAAAGAGGGGGTCTGCGTCTCCGTGCTGGTACTCGTCGGAGTTGCAGTGGGGGTCGGAGTCTCGGTTGAGGAAATTGTCGCCGTGGATGTGGCGGATGCAGGCAGCAGCGTAGGCAGTGCAGCTACCGTGGGCAGAACCGCGACCGGAGCCTGTCTCAGGCTGAACCACACCATAAGCACGATCAAATTGGCGACGATGAGCGCGCCAATGAATCCGGCATTGCGCACGGAAACGCGACCACTCATTTTCACGGCATATA
>DATGFK010000365.1:0-5738 GCA_035309185.1 Aggregatilineales bacterium | reverse complement strand
CACCGGGCCGGGAAAACCTTACCACTCGATCCCGATACCCTGTGAAATCCTATACGACAGAACGTTTTCGCAAAATGTTCGCGGCTCTGCCCGATTCCGTGCGACAGGAAGCGCGTGAAGCCTACAGATTTTTCGCAAAGCATCCCTATCATCCTGGATTACAATTCAAAAAGTGCATCCGACGAAACCGGTCTATTCTGCGCGTGTCAACGCTGATTACCGTGTGCTTGGTATCCGCGATGGCGATGAAATTTCCTGGTTTTGGATCGGCTCCCACGCCAATTATGACAAAGTGCTATCCCGTCTCTAGGCGCTTCCGCACGCTGCAATACTGGCACTTCGTGCAGTCGTGATGACTGCCACGTACATTTTATTCTGGGGCGAAGGTGATTTTGTAGGCCAGGACCGTAAAAGGAGATGAAACCATGAGGACAGTTTACCTATTCAATATGATCTCGCTGGACGGCTACTTTGAAGGACCCAGCAAAGGCCAAATTGACTGGCACCATGTAGACGCCGAATTTAATGCCTTTGCTGTCGATCAGCTAAAGGCCACTGACATGCTACTATTCGGGCGCATCACCTACGAACTCATGGCTGGCTACTGGCCGACGCCCTCAGCCATTAGCGACGATCCGGAGGTTGCCCACATGATGAACGCCATCCCGAAGGCTGTCTTTTCGAGGAGCCTGGGGAAGGCTGACTGGAACAATACACAGCTCATCAAGACAGACCCCGCCGAGGCCGTGGTGAACTTCAAGCAACAAGGCGGAAAGGCGATTGGCATTTTCGGCAGCGCAGACTTCGCCTCTACGTTGACTACGCGCGGGCTGATTGACGAATACCGGCTGATAGTCAATCCGGTAGTCTTGGGCGCTGGGACACCGCTGTTCAAACCGATGAGCGACCGGTTGACCCTGAAGCTGCTGAGTACGAGACCCTTCACGTCTGGAAACGTCCTGCTAACTTACGGGCCAGAGAAGACAACGGACCCGATCTGACAAAGTGCAACAGAGGAAGCGCGCCTCATTGAGCAGGCCTCATTGAGCAGATAGAGCAAAGGCGAAGACTCCCTCAACCCCCTGCCCCCTTCTCCCATCGGAATGAGCGAAGGGGGAGTACGTCTGTGTCCAGCGTCTGGCTCTCCCCACGCCCGGTGTCCCACAGGGATGCCTGTCCCACTGGGAGATCTGGCACGGGAGAGGGGCCGGGGTGAGGGAGTCTACGGCAATGTACGTTTTTGTAATGCTTTCTCAATCAGGTGATGGCTTGCGCCCAGGCTGAAGTGCTTTACACTAAAAGCATCGCTGCCGATAAACTGAGGAACATTTACCATGAGAAATCGCAATCGCACGACTACCCAACTGATTCGCCAATGCTGGGATCTGCTTCGCGAGAATACAGAGTGGATGAAAATCCCCCTGTTTTCGTCCGTTGGCGTACTCATCGTCACCATTATTTTCGGCATCCTGGCTATCCCCATTTATGCCATGACCTCGGGCAACAACCAGAATTCCAGTTCGGTTCAGACCGTTGCCGGGGCGATCCTGCTGTTTCTCTTTTATTTCGTGACCTACGGGATCGTGATTTATTCCGAGACTGCCCTGGTCAGCGTCGTATTGATGAAGCTGCGCGGGCAGCAAAACCCGAAGGCAGCAGATGGCTATGCGGTTGCGAACAAGCACATGGGCGCAATCCTCGGCTTTGCCGCGCTATCGGCCACCGTCGGCGTCATCGCCCGCGCGATTACCGAATCGGGTCGCAACTCCAAAAACTTTGTGATCCTGATTCTCGCCTCGCTGCTGGCTTCGGTTCTCCAGGGCGCCTGGACGCTGATGACCATGATGGTCACGCCTGTGATTGCCACCGAGAATCTTGGCACAATTCCGGCTATCTCCCGAAGCTGGGCGCTGTTCAAGCAAACCTGGGGCGAACAGGTGATGGGCCGGTTGGGCCTGGGCTTCCTGGGCTGCTTGCTGACTCTGGGCGCGATGGTTCCAGGCTTGTTGATCCTGGGCCTGGGCTTCGCGATCAGTTCGCCCGTCACGTCAATTGTCGGCTTCGGCGTACTGGTGATCGGCATCGCCGTGGTCAGCCTGCTGACCAACGCGGCGATCAGCGTTTTCAAGGCCGTGCTGTATCATTACGCCACCGAAGGCAATACCGGCGGCTTGCTAGACGAGGCACAGGTGAAGGCCGCCTTCCAGCCTGCGTAGATTTCATTTTCTGACGAATGGGAGCGAGGACAGATCAATTGCCCTTGCTCAATCGAAAGGCAATAGCGATGCCAAACGGTGGACCAAGACCTGACTGCTTCCATTGCAAGAACTATGGTGGCGGGCCATTCAGCCACGAGAAACCATTTTGCGAATTTCATAAAATTGATTTACCGACTCCGCTTTACGCATTTTGTGTTCATTATGCCGATCCTGAGCCTCAGGGAAAGGATTGGCTCGATGAAGAACTGGATCGAGAGCAACTACTAGAGGATATGATGTATGTCTGGCTTGGTGGAGGTGAAACCAAGCATTTCGCCGTTCCTCTTGTTGCCATAACAGAATATGGCACATGGACGCGAGAGAGATTTATTGACCAGCTTACCAACCTTAACGACAAATATAATCGTAGTTAAGCGCTTTGAGGAAGGCTTTTCAAATCGATTCAAACTGCGATAAAAGTCCCATTGAAGCTGAAGCTGATGGATTGCAACTTGATTGAATGCCGATGAAAATCCAGGTCAAGCGAATCTACGAAGAGGCCGCGCCCAGCGATGGCGTGCGCGTGCTGGTGGATCGATTGTGGCCGCGCGGGATCAGCAAGGAAAAAGCGCGGCTCGACGATTGGGCCAGGGACATCGCGCCAAGCAACGAATTGCGCAAGTGGTACGGGCACGATCCTGAAAAATGGAAGGAATTCAAGTCCCGCTACGAGGCTGAACTCAAGAAACACGACGATTTGGTTGAAGCCCTGAAAGCCAAAGCAAACGACAAAACCCTGACTCTCCTGTACAGCTCGAAGGAAGGACGCCTCAATAACGCTGTCGCGCTCAAGGAAATCCTGGAAGGGCGTTGAGGAGAAAACTGACCCTTTCTGAACTTCAAAAAATCCTCTACAATACATCATGGTGATGGAAGGTGGAATTCACCTCTTGACACTAACGTAAGAATTATGATAGACTTTCCACCGATAGGAGAGAGGTTATGATGCCTGACCGCGGAGCGCATAAGCGCAGCATCGATCCCGACGCTGTTTATAGTCGAGAAGAAGCTGCTGAAGCGCTTGGCATCAGTCTGAGTACCTTGAAGAAATTGATCAACACGGGTTATCTCCGTGTCAGTCAACCGGCGGGAATTCGGCGCATATTTATCAAAGGCGAGAGCATCCTCGCCATGTTAGATGAAACGATTGTAGAAAGGCGGGCTTGAGCAATGGTATCGGTGGCTTGGCAAACAATGCAGAAATCTCATAGCAATGGGATTCTATCTGCGCGCGGCACCCAATCAGGGTGCGTCGCGGGTGTTGCCGTCTATCGCGCCACCAGCCTTGTCAACGCCGCCAACGCCAGAATGCTGAAGCTCAATCCCAGCAGCACGCGATTCGGTCAGCAGTTGCCGCAGCCAGAGATGGGCATCGGTACAAGCGGAGACGCAATGCCCAAAGAGTACAGTCGGTCCCAGGTCCCGGAGAGTTCCGGGAGAAGGGGAAGAGCCTGAAGCAAAAGGCTCAACGAATTCCCCACCTGACATCCACACGATCCTTTCAAGGGACGTGGGACCGGCAAACAAGCGGTTCCACGTCCTTTTCATTTATTAGCGGTTGACCTGTGGCACGAGAGAGGGTGAAACACATGATGACCCAAAAGCAAAAAACCGACATCCGTATCCTGCAGGGCCTGTTCACCGACGTTCGCTTCGAGTCCATTTTTAACGCACTGGATCGCCTGCACGACGCGGCGTCGAGCGGCAAGCTGGCCGAAGTCACTAACCTGAGTTCGGATGAGGTCATGGGCTGGCTGCGCGACATTGTCTACACGGCCAATGAAACCATGCGCGAGCTGGAACAGTCCGAAGGCGCAGGGTACAACTGGGCCAGTCTGGTTGAAACGAGCGAGGACTGGTCGCTGCAAAATTAGCGGCGGCGGTCATAGTCAGAGGGGCGGCCCGTGAGCCGTCCCGACAAGAAACACGGAGGAAGTATGCCAAAGCTGGCAGAAGCATTAGTCGAACGCAAGGGCTTGCAAGAACGTCTGACACGCCTACAAGGGCGCCTGGCGGCCAACGCCAAAGTGCAGGAGGGGGAAACCCCGTCAGAACCGCCCGCGTCCCTGGTCGAGCAAGCCAGGCAGGTCATGGCCGACATCAAACGCCTGACCTTGCAGATCAACGCCACCAACTTCCATGCCGTCCTACCCGGCAGTTCCGACGGTACCACCCTGATGCAGGCCATTGCAGAGCGAGACCGCCTGTGTCAGGAACGCAAAGTGTTGGAAGCCTTAAGCCACGCCGCCAATGTCGAGCCAGTACGCGGCTTTGGCGTCACGAAGAACGAAGTCAAGTGGAGGGCCACCGTGGATGTTGCAGGATTACAAAAAGACATAGAGGCCATCTCGCAGAATTATCGGCTCCTGGACACACGAATCCAGGAAGCCAACTGGCTCACCGACCTTATCCAGAACTGACTTCTGCCTCGACGGGCAGCGGGAGGTTCTGGAAAGGTCGCACGGCCAGACCGGAACCAACCCGCGCCCGTCAGCATTTCTCTCTCGCATTCTCCAAGCTGACGGTCGCCATTCGACCGAACAGCGATCAATAAACAGCAAGGTTCAGCAAAGTTTCGAACGACAACAGACGTATTGGTAGTTGACAGGCGCCGCGCAGGGGAACGAGTGTGTATTGTAATGGTAAGCGCCCGCCTGTCGGAATGAACTCTCACAGAAGAACGGCAAGCGCAAAACGTAAGCACATTGACAACCGAATAGTCAATAGCATAAGGAGTAGCTGGTAGTCGCCTGAGTTTTCGAGCGGGGCCACAAGTAGCTCAACGGTAGAGCAGTCGGCTATTAACCGATAGGTTCTGGGTTCAAATCCCAGCGAATTATCGAGTATTGCGTAAAGCGTACGCGCGTAATGGGTCGGGGGTAATGGGCATCACCACCGGCCCGGCGATTGCACAGGCGACGAGGGTGGGTTCGGGGAGTCTATCTCTTTCAATTGTCATCGGCGGTTTGTCATGTCATCATGGCACGCGCAGGGCTATGAGCGACGGCAGGCCGGGAGCAGATTATTGGATGGGTTCCGCCGGGTGTTTCAGGTGCGGCTTAACAGGGGTGTTGGCGGCCCCCGGCGGAATCGCAATCCTCAACGATCATTATTTTTACCCAGATTTCTGACTTGATTACCAGTGATAAAAAATATCGGCGCGCATATAATCATCCTCGCAGTTAAGCGCAACCCAGGTGGTTTTGAATTCTTTTGAAAAATCCGGTTAAGAGGCCAAATCAATCTCTCCTGCGGCGCGTGGCAGCCACGATGCTGCGTCGCAGCCTGGAAAGCGCTGTGAAATCCACGGCGGAGACGGCTGCTACCGTCACCACGAAATCCTTCACGCAATATTTTGACGTGACCTTGCCTACGACGATCTACGTCAGGGCCAGTCAATGCCAGGTGAGCGTGCAGTATCAGGCGGGCAGCCAGGTCAAGTTGACAGCCGATCTGCGGGCATCCTTCGGCTGGGAAGTG
>DATGFK010000364.1:0-3768 GCA_035309185.1 Aggregatilineales bacterium | reverse complement strand
AGATTCGCCTTGAGCGTGCCAGCGCTTTTTCCGAGGACAGCCTGCGGGAACTCTTCGCGGCCTTAAGCAAAGGCACGGCTCTTGAAAATGCGTCGCTTACCGTGGAAACTGTAGCCCGCCACGTGGTCTGCGCCTGTGGCTACGACCAGGTCGTCACGCCGGATGACCTGGTGGGCCATATGTTCGTCTGCCCGGCCTGCGGGCAGGTCAGCGAAGTGCCCCACGCCGACGACCTGAAAGTGCTCGACGTGACCGTCCATCAGGAGGTAAGAGGTCGCCCAATCCATGATTGAGCGCAGGCAGATTGTCGTGCAGGGCGCGGTCCAGGGAGTCGGATACCGCCCTTTCGTCTACCAGCTGGCCCAGGAGCTTGGCGTCGGCGGATGGGTCGCGAACACGGCACAAGGTGTGGTGATCGAGGCTGAGGCAGAGCGGCCACAACTTGAGGCATTCTTGACGCGGATCAGGACACAAAAACCGCCCCATGCCATCCTGGAACACATCAATGTCGCGCCACTCCTTCCATCCGGTGCGCACCAGTTCGAGATTCTGCCCAGCGACGAATCAGGCAGCAAGACCGCCCTCATCCTTCCTGATCTTGCTATTTGCGCCGACTGCCTGCGGGAGATCCTTGATCCGGAGAACCGGCGCTATCGCTATCCTTTTACGAATTGCACGCACTGTGGGCCGCGTTTCAGTATCATCCAGGCGCTGCCCTATGACCGCGCTTCGACGACGATGTGCGGCTTCGCAATGTGTGACCGCTGCCGGGCCGAGTACGAAAATCCCCTGGATAGGCGTTTTCACGCGCAGCCCAACGCCTGCCCGGACTGTGGGCCGCAGCTTTCCCTTTGGGATGGGTGTGGTCAAACCCTCGCCAGCCGCGACGAAGCCCTGGTCGTAGCGGCTCAAGCGATTCGATCAGGACGTATTCTGGCAGTTAAAGGACTCGGCGGGTTCCATCTGATGGCCGATGCCCGCAACGCCGAGGCTGTTGCCGCCCTCCGCGCACGCAAAGGGCGCCGGGTCAGGCCTTTTGCTCTGATGTTCCCGTCACTCGACTCGCTGCGAAACGATTGTGCGGTTTCCGAGGACGAGGCTGCCCTGCTGCAATCGGCGCAGGCTCCCATCGTCCTGCTCCACCGAAAAGCGAACAACCTGGATTTCGGCATTGCCGCAAACGTAGCGCCGGGGAATCCAAATCTGGGCGCGATGCTGCCCTATACGCCGCTCCATTGCCTGTTGTTGAACGAGATAGGCTTTCCCATCGTCGCGACCAGCGGCAACCTCTCCGGTGAACCGATTTGCACGGACGAACGTGAAGCGCTGCAACGGCTGGGGCACATTGCCGACCTGTTCCTGGTGCATGACCGGCCTATCGAGCGACACGTGGACGACTCGATTGTGCGCGTCATGGCGGGCCGGGAAATGGTACTGCGTCGCGCACGGGGCTATGCGCCGCTGCCCATCGAACTGCCTGATCTGCCACCATCGCAGCCTATGATCCTGGCAACCGGCGCACATCTCAAGAACATGGCGGCGATCACCGTCGGCCAGCGCGCGATCCTCAGCCAACACATCGGCGACATGGAGACTCTGGAAGCCTTTTCCGCATTCAAACAGGCCATTGCGAGCCTCAGCGGTTTGTACGAGTCTCACCCGGCAGTTATCGCCTGTGACCTGCATCCCGATTACCGAGCCACACAATTCGCCCAGAAGATGGCCGCGCAGGAGGGGCTAATGCTCCTGCCCATCCAACATCACTACGCGCACATCCTGGCCTGCATGGGCGAACTTGCCTTGAAAGGGCCGGTACTCGGCGTCGCGTGGGATGGCACGGGTTACGGCACCGATGGCACGATCTGGGGCGGTGAGTTTCTGCGAATCGCGGAGGATGCCACGGCCTCGCCGGGTTTTGAGCGGGTGGCCCATTTACGCCCGTTTCGGCTGCCGGGTGGTGACACTGCTGTTGAGGAACCCCGTCGCGCTGCGCTCGGTTTGCTGTACGAGCTGTACGACGCTGCGCTACCGGACTTCCCGCTAATCAGCGATTTTTCAGCGGCTGAACTGGCGATCCTCAAAGGGGCGTTGCGCCACGCCATCAATGCACCGTACACATCCAGCGCTGGGCGCTTGTTCGACGCGGTAGCGGCCATCACCGGCCTTTGCCTGCGCTCCGAATTCGAGGGTCAGGCGGCGATGTCGCTTGAGTTTGCAGCAGAGGATCAGAATGGTCAGAATGCACAAAGTGGCCTGAATGACGACGGAATCTACCCCTTTTCGGTGACAGACGACACTCACGCTGAAAGTGGTTTTGGGTGGATCATAGATTGGCAACTGTTGATCGAAGCGCTGCTGGCCGATCTCGCTGATTCGACGCCCACTGGCACCATCGCTGTCCGTTTCCACAATACACTCGCCGCGCTCATTGTGGCCGTTGCCGAAAAGGTTGGCCTCGGAAATGTCGTACTGAGCGGGGGATGTTTCCAGAATAAATTGTTGCTGGAACGCACGATTGAACAGCTTGCCACGGCAGGATTCCACCCGTATTGGCCCCGGCAGATTCCCGCCAACGATGGCGGTATTGCGCTCGGCCAGCTTTTGGGGGCGCTGCACCAGCTATCGCCCTTGACGTGAAGGAAGGATACGGAGGCTGTGATGGACCTAAGTACAAGCTATATGGGACTCAAGTTGCACTCGCCCTTAATTGCTTCGGCGTCGCCGCTCTCGGAAAAACTCGACAACATTAAACGAATGGAGGATGCCGGAGCGGGCGCAGTGGTACTCTTCTCACTGTTCGAGGAGCAGCTTCGCCTTGAGCAGCAGGCCCTCCACTATTACACGGCGCACGGCTCACAGAGTTTCGCTGAGGCGCTGAATCACTTCCCGCAGGCGCAGCAGTTCCATAGCGACTCTCACGGCTACCTGGATCATATCCGCCGGGCCAAGGAAAGCGTTCATATCCCGATTATCGCCAGCCTCAATGGGTCATCACTTGGCGGCTGGACTCGCTTCGCCCGCCAGATCCAGGAAGCAGGCGCGGATGCCCTCGAATTGAACATCTACAACATCCCGATGGATCTGGACGAGAGCGGGGAACAGATCGAACAGGCTGTCATCAGTATCCTGAAAGCGGTGCGTCTGTCCGTGACCATCCCCGTCTCCGTAAAGCTGACACCTTTTTACAGCAACATGGGACACATGGCGCGGCGCATAGACCAGGCAGGCGCGGATGGCCTGACCCTGTTCAATCGCTTTTACCAGCCTGACGTAGATCTTGAGACGCTCGAAGTTGTGCCGCGCATCACCCTGAGTTCCCCGCACGATATGCGTCTGCCGCTGCGCTGGGTCGCCATCCTGAATGGGCGCGTCAGGGCTGACCTGGCCGCCTCGGGTGGCGTTCATTCGGGCGAGGATGCCCTGAAAATGCTCCTGGCTGGAGCAACGGTGATTATGCTGACTTCGGCACTGCTGAAGAACGGTATCGAGTTCTTGCGCACCATTGAACATGAATTCCGCAACTGGCTTGAAGAGCATCGCTACGAGTCTGTAGAGCAGGCGCGAGGCTCCCTGAGCTGGGACAATGCCGACCACTCCGAATCGTTCGAACGCGGGCAATATCTGCGCGCGCTGACGACGTTCAATCTCTAAATCTCGTTTTCTGAAGGCCGTCGTGGAGGACGCCCATGAAATATGTTGACGAATACCGGCACGCAGAAGATGCATACCGGCTTGCACGGGCCATTCAGCAGGTTACGACCCGTCCCT
>DATGFK010000363.1:0-6552 GCA_035309185.1 Aggregatilineales bacterium | reverse complement strand
TCGCCGCAGTAAGCAATTATCAAAAGATCATGTTGAATTTGCGTAGACCCGCCGATGCAGGCGATTCGCGCCACATTCGCTTGACTTACACCGTGAACGGCGCACTGCGCTCTTACCAGAGCGGCGATCAATTGATTTGGCCTGCCTTGCCCACCCACCGTGATTACCTAATCTCAAATGCTACCGTCCGCGTCACTATGCCTCAGTATCGGCCAGCAAGGAGAATTGCGAGTATCTCGAACACCTGGAAATCCAGTCGCTCAGAAAATACGGTCACCTGGAAATCGCCACGGGGTGTCAGCAAGCTCAACGGATTCGAGCTTCGCATTGAGTATGACCACGATGCACAAATGCAAGCGCCGCCCTGGCAAGGCACGTTGATGAAAAAGCCACTCCGTACCAGCACGAGTTCGCGCCTCGGCTGTTTGATGTTTGTTGCGGCGGTTCTGGCCTGCCTGGGTTTGATATTCGGCGGTAAGTTCCTACACGGATATGATAGTTGCATGGGCATCGAAGGTGGGACATTTTTCGGCTGTGTGGGCTACGGTGTTCACGTCATCGGGACGGGCGGGAGTTACGGCGGATCGAGCTACGTCAGCACAGGTAACGATTCGAGTTCTTCAAGTAGCTACACGAGCAGTTCCAGCGACGGCAGCTACAGCAGTAGTTCTAGCGATAGCAGTTCCAGCGACTCAGGCGGCGACAGCGGCGACTCGGGTGGAGTTGGCGGAGACGGTGGCGGTGACTGAGTTAACTGTGTATGCGCAAATCCTTGCCTTTCTTCAAGCCCAGGAAGTACCCTTCACGATCCACGAGCACGATGAATCGCGCACTTTCAACGATGCTAAAGAGGCTCTGCCTTTTCCGCTAGAACGACTGCTGAAAACCGTTGCCTTTCGCCTGAAAACAGCGGGATGGATTCTGGTCGCTCTTCGTGGTCAGGATCGGATTGACTACAAGCGATTGGCCAGGGTGCTAGGTGTGAAACGCAACGAGATCGTTCAGCTTTCGCCTGATGAGGTGAAGTCGGTGCTACATGTAGAGTCAGGCAGTGTCGGGCCCGTGCCGACTGTGCCGAATATCCAGGTGCTTTTCGACAGCCACGTGAGCCGCACAGAAACAGTGTTCACTGGCGTTGGTCGTCCAGATCGCACGCTGGAGATCAAGCTCGACGATCTCGTTCGGGTTGCTCAAGGACGGATGGCTTCGGTTGTACAAGAACCGCCGACATCTGAGAATCCTCACACAGGGTGATTTCTAACTCCATTCTTGTGCAGAATGCCGGAACGGTGAACGTTTCACCATCCTGCACAAGAACCTATCAGCATTCTGCCCAAAAAAACTTGTCAAACCCTATTCACCCTGCCTGAAGACTCTCGCAAGCACTTTGTGCTATTCTGCATGTAACGGATTTGCAAGTAGTCAACCCCACACGACAGAGAAAAAATGGAGGCGGCCCACCAAGTCGCCTCGACGCATATCTGGTAGTTGCTTTGCAGTGAAAAACAGCGTGGGGATAACACAGCACCTAAAGCGCTTGAGCGCTGACAAGAAGTGGGAGGAATGTTCTATGTCTGGAAATTCTTCTATTATCCCTCCTCCGGAGGAAAACCATCGGCCCTGGCTTGACGAACACGATGCCTGCGCCCTGATCGCCAACGTTCGCAAGGCTGGACGGCCCACGCACGGCAACGTCAAACGTACGCTGGCCGCCCTGGGTCGTATGGGGCACCGGACCGGCGAAGTCAGCGGTGAAGGTGATGGCTGTGGACTGCTTACAGACATTCCCCGCATCATCTGGGCACGCAAGATGGAAGCCATTGATCAAAAAGGTGAACTGGCCGACGATCCCCATTTCTTTGTGATCCACCTGTTCCTGCCTGGTAATGATTCGAACGCTATTGTTCGGCAAATTGCTGAGCGTGCCCAATTGTCGGTTCTTCAAATCCTTTACAGTGCCGCAGGCGAAACCCGTCCGGAGATGCTTGGCCCATTGGCACGCGCCCAGGAACCACTATTTTGGCAGATTGCCGGTTACGCGCCGGGCCGCGATGTTCGTGATGCCAACGCACGTATCTTCGACTTCCAGATGCAGCTTGAGCGGGACTTCCCGCTGCACGTGGTGAGCTGTAGCACGCATTCGGTGGTCTATAAGGTGCGTGGCCATGCCGACACGCTCTATAAGTATTATCCTGATCTGCGTTCCCCTGAATTTGAATCCGCGATCACGATTGGTCACTCTCGGTACAGCACAAACACCGAGACAGCTTTCGAGCGCGTTCAACCTTTCTCGTTGCTCGGTCACAACGGCGAGATCAACACTATCGCCCGGCTGCGCCAGGAAGCCCGGATGCTGCACACACAGCTCGTTAATAGCGGATCTGACTCCCAGGATTTGAACCGCGCGCTGGAAACACTGATCCATCGCTACGGCTTTACGCTTATGGAAGCGATGGAGATCATGTTTCCGCCAGTACCCAGTGAAGCCCAGGCACTCACTGACGATCAGCAGCCCCTTTACCAACGCTATCGCGCTGGCTGGGGGCCATTTGCGCAGGGGCCTGCGGCGCTCGTTACGCGCTACGGGGATGAGTGCGTGTTCAGCGTGGATGCGATGGGGCTGCGTCCGTTATGGTCGGGCGAAACCGATAAGGATTACTACTTCTCATCCGAGCAAGGCGTCGTTCCGCTTGAAGAAAACATCCGTGACCCTAGACCGCTGGCTCCTGGGGAAAAAGTGGTGCTGAACATCCATCGCGGCTCGACGGTGCGTATCCTTGGGGACCGCGAACTGCGCCAGGAAGTTCAACGTCGGGCGCGCGTCCTAAAAAGCGTTCCAACCGCGCGCCGCATGGACGAAGTTCCAACCTGGGAAGCTCCGGTAGCGCCGACGAGTAACCTGGATACGTGGCGTACCGTGACTGGCTGGTATCGCAATGACCGGGACATCGCCGTCGAAATGGCTGATGCCGGAGCCGATCCGCTTGGCTCGCTAGGGTATGATGGGCCACTGGCGGCACTGTCGCAGGATGGGCCGCGTAACCTGGCGGAATTCTTCAAGGAAGCCGTCGCCGTCGTGACCAACCCGGCTATTGACCGCGAACGCGAAACGGAACATTTCAGTACCGAAGCCGTCGTCGGGCCGCGCCCGGCCTTGCACGAAAACGACCCGGAGGGAATGTTGCCTCCGCTCATGCTGCGCCTGCCTGTCCTGGTTGGCGGTCAATTCGCCGGTGAGCCATTCCTGGACGACGCGGATTATGCGAAAGCTGCGGAACGCGCTGGAACGGTTCGGCTAGAAGATGCCCTGGCAACTTTCGGCCAGAGCGCGATCACGCTCGATGCGGTCATTTTTCCAGGCGAAAACGTGGTATCGGCGTTGGAAAGACTGGCGAACTGTGCTCTGGCGGCTGTCCGGCAGGGCACACGATTGATAGTGCTGGATGATGCGGATGCCTTCAGCGACAACTGCCTGTGGCTAGATCATCATCTGGCACTGGCCGCAGTGGATCGCGCATTACGTCTCCAATTTGATCCTTACGGCCACAATTTGCGCCGGATGTGCGGGTTGATTATCCGCGCTGCCGGATTACGTAACCTGCACGACGTGATCCTGGCGATCAGCCTGGGGGCTGACGCCGTAAATCCCTACCTTTTGATCGAGACCGCCGTCGGTCGCGCCGGGGAGTCCTCCGCCAGGGCCGAGCGCCTCACTAAGCTGATGACTGCCTTGGAGAAGGGACTGCAAAAAGTCACCTCTACGATGGGAGTGCATGAACTACGCGGCTACGGTAAGACTTTTGCCAGCATCGGCCTTTCGCAGGCCGTGGCAGACGTGCTAGGCTGCATCAATTATGCCGGAAGCGATGAACGTGGCCTGAACTGGGACGGTCTTATGGCCGAAACGCAGGCGCGCGCCGAATTATTCACCAATGGAGCGCGACTTCCCAAAGAGACTCGCATTTACCCACACATCTACAAGATGGCGAACCAGGTCGCGATGGGCGAGGTGGATTACACCGGGATCATGGAGCGTCTGAGCGAGATCGAACGCACGACGCCCGTTGCGCTGCGACATACGCTCGGCTTCCGTTTCGATCCAGAAAGCCAGATTGATCCCGCCGATGTTGACCTCGGCGTTGGAATGCACAGCCTGCCCTTCCTTATTTCCTCAATGTCCTTTGGATCGCAGGGCGAAGTTGCCTTCCGCGCTTACGCCGAGGCCGCATTCCAGTTGAACATGATCAGCCTGAATGGCGAAGGCGGCGAGATCAAGGATATGTTGGGCAAATATCCCCATCATCGCGGCCAGCAGATCGCCTCGGGACGTTTTGGCGTCAATGCTGAACTGCTCAACTCGTCGTACTTGTTGGAGATTAAGGTCGGTCAGGGCGCTAAGCCTGGCGAGGGCGGCCATTTGCCTGGGAAGAAGGTCTCTGCAAAGGTCGCGGCAGCCCGCAATGCCTCGCAAGGCGTTGACCTGATCTCGCCGTCAAATAACCACGATATTTATTCAATCGAAGACCTGGCGCAGTTCATCGAAGAACTCAAAACCAGCAATCCGCGTGTCAAAGTCGCCGTGAAACTGCCGGTTGTGCCCGGCATCGGGGTGATCGCGGTGGGCGTGGCAAAAGCAAACGCAGATATTATCGAGATCACAGGTTACGATGGCGGTACGGGAGCCGCACGGCAGCATTCCTTGAAATATGTTGGCTTGCCCGCCGAAATTGGGGTTGCCGAAGCCCACGCAGCGCTTCTGAAATCCGGCCTGCGCGATCATGTCGAGATCTGGTGCGACGGTGGCATGAAATCTGGCAGCGATGTAGTGAAAATGATCCTGCTCGGCGCGAACCGGGTTGGCTTTGGCACCATGGCTATGGTGGCGATTGGCTGCACAATCTGCCGCAAATGCCAGACCGATACCTGCCACGTCGGGATCGCCACGCAAATTGAGAACAAGGAACAGGCCATTGTACATGGCCTGAAGGCCTTCGAACCTCAAGTCTTCGAGGAAGCCGTAGGCGAACTTTCCAAGTTGTTCTGCGCAATTGGTGATGAAGCGCGGGAAGTCACTGCGCGGCTTGGCGCTACTCGCCTCCAAGATCTCGTTGGTCGCGCCGATCTGCTTGAGCAAATGTATCTGTGCGAACAACTTGATATGCGCCCACTGTTGAACGTCGCAACGCGCCCAGAACGCCCGACTACACAGCGTACCGTTGGCCGTGCCTTGCGTCGCCCGCGCAACCACCTGACCGAACTGATCAGCAATATGGTCATGGACGCCATTGATAACGGCGAGGACATCATCACATTCGAGGATTCGGAGACCACCAGTATGGATCGCGCACTGGCGACCCATCTGGTTGGCGCATTGGTGCGGCATTATGGCTTTGCGAACGGCCTTGCGCTCGGACATAGCGGCGGATTCCGCCGGGTGGGCACGCCGCCACAAACCATTAAGCTGAACTTCAACAGTTCAGCCATTCCAGGGAACGGCCTGGCAGCCTTCCACGGCAAGGACGTTCAGATCGTAGTCGAAGGCGGCGCACAGGATGGGCTGGGCAAATGTTCAATCGGTGGGCGTGTGGCCGTGCTCAAGGGCCTCAACCATTACGGCGACCGTGTGGGTGGCGGCGTTGGCAAGAGTTTTGCCTATGGCGCGCAGAAGGGGCAATTCCTGGTACAAGGCGATGCCGACAGCCGTGCTGGCGTTCGCCTGTCGGGTGCCGACCTGGTTATCGGTGGCGAGATCACGGAGAAGGTACAGGACTCGCTTGGTTTCCTGGCTTCACGCGCCAATCTCAAGGGTTACGCCTTCGAGTATATGACAGCGGGCCGGGTGGTTGTCCTGGGCGACCCCGGCCCCTGGATTTGCAGCGGCATGACGGGCGGCGTGATCTACGTGCGGATGCGTCCTGAATTGGACTTTGACGATGAGGCACTCCGTCGCCGGTTGGCACACGGTGCCAACGTGAAGGTCGTGCCCGTCGATCCAACCGATGAGATGAACCTGATGGAACTTCTTTGCGCCTACCGGGAAGTCCTGGCCGACGCCAACCAGCACGCAGAAGCAGCCAAGATTGACGACATCCTGGGGCGCTGGGACAAAGAATTCGTAAAGGTCATCCCGGCCCGTCAGCAGGTTGATCAGACGGTGGCGACGGAGTAGGACGAGACTCGTCTATCCCCAGTCCTTTCCCCACATGCCATAGGAATGCAAGTGGCACGTGGGGAGAAGCGATGCAGAATAGGTATTGACTCTGGGCGCATCGCTATGGTGCGCCCACTTTGATTTTCAGGATGTAGTATCGCATCATTTAACGGTTTTGCTGTGCGGAAATATAATTGGTATAGGCCGTCGGAATGATGTAATTGAGTGTGAATACATGAAATCGCGTACTCGGCTTGTCCTGGCGCTTGATGTGGTGCTTGGTATCGTAATAATCATCGTATTTCTGTGGTTGAGATCGAGACCACTGATTTCCGCGCTTGTGGGATTCGCAGAATCAGGCGTAGAGGTTAAGCTATCGTTGGAACAGAATGGACTTGCAC
>DATGFK010000362.1:0-6237 GCA_035309185.1 Aggregatilineales bacterium | reverse complement strand
AACCAGCCAATGATCAGCATTGGCCCCAGCGTAATGACCAAATTCAAGATCAAAGCGCCGCTATTGCCCTGGTCAGCATGATAATCGAAGCTCTTGAGATGGGCCGGGTCTACCCCCAGTTCACTGAGAAGCTTGGGCAGGTCTTCGGAACTTTCTTTGGTTGCATGGGCAAAGGTCCCATCGTTCATGATGACCACCAGGTCGGTATCGTTCTGAACGGTAATGGACTTGACCTTTCCAGCCTGAACGTCATCGGCCAGCTTGTTAATGGACAGCGTATCGCCGCTGCCGCCAAAGGCCGGTAATATCACGTAGAAAAGCAGGATAGCAGCCAAAACTGTCAATCCGATCAATGCCCCAACCTTGAAGTTCTGGTTGTTCACTGGGGTTGGAGTCGGTTTATTCAATTTGCTTTCCTTCCCTCAACTCACTTGCTACTTGTACGGATCAATACTTATGATCATAACCAAAAGTTGCAAATATCAAAACAAGGCAGCAGTACTAAAAAGTAGATTTGGCAGTGGAAGGTTATAATGTGTACCTGACCAACCTCGCGTTGCCGGACAACGCGCACCCCAAAGGGGCATTTATGGCCGAGCGCTCTAACGCTCAATGGCTTCAAGAGTTGACAGCCGAGTCTGAAGTGCGCGATGCAGCTATCCAGGATTTACGCCAGCGTTTGCAGCGCGGCATATACTATTACCTGAGCCGCGAACGCAGCGACCTGTCCGGGCTTGCGGCAGAAGAGATCGTCAAGATGGCGGACGACTTCGCCCAGGATGCCACGCTGCGCGTCCTGGCGAACCTGGATTCGTTCCGGGGCGACAGCCGCTTTACGACCTGGGCCACCAAGGTAGCCGTCCGAGTCGCCATCAGCGAAATGCGGCGCGCCCGCTACCGGGACTTCAGCCTGGACGAGCTGATGGACAACGGCGATCTGAAACCGGATGTCGGTACCGCGATCAGCAGCACGCCCATTGACCGCCCCGAATCCGCGATGGAAAAACAGGACGCGCTGCAAAAGATCAACCAGGCCTTCGAGGAAGTCCTAACCACGCGGCAGCGAGCCGCGCTCGAAGCCGTTGTGCTCAATGGTGTGCCGATGGAAGTGGTCGCGGAGCAGTTGGGCACCAATCGAAATGCGCTGTATAAATTGATCCATGATGCTCGCCAGAAACTGCGCACCTACCTGGAAAACCAGGGCCTTTCGCCTGACTATATAATGAATTTGTTTGAACCATGACGGCCAAGCAGGTGGATCTCAAAGGCGTAAGAAGTGCCGTCAGGAATGTATCTGAGTAACAGGATGATGAATTATGAACGACAATATGCCTGACCAGACACAACAACCTCGCGTCCTTCGCCTCCTGGAAGAGATTTTGAGTTTGCACGAGGCGAGCGGTAACTGCGACTGTGAAACGTGTACCCAGCAGTTGGATTGCCTGGCGGAACTCGTCACAAGTGGGCATAATGCCAAGGAACTGTTGCCAGCCGTCCAGGATCATCTTGACTGTTGCCAGGATTGTCGCGAGGAATTTGAGGCCCTGCTGTGCATCCTCCGCGCCGAACAATCTGGCTCCTGCTGAAAGAAAAGGACTCTCCTAGCTATGCAAACTGAAAAGGTTGTCATTATTGGCTCCGGCCCTGCCGGACTGAGCGCAGCCCTGTATGTTGCGCGTGCAAATTTGTCGCCGGTGGTCATCGCCGGGTCGCAGTTCGGCGGCCAGGTTTCGCTGACCCACGAAATCGAGAACTATCCGGGCTTTCCGGGTGGCAGCGGCCCCGAACTGATCGAGATCATGAAGGCCCAGGCCGAAAAATTCGGCGCGCGCATTGACATGGACGTGGTGCTGAGCGTTGACTTCAGTCACGGCTCGCCCTTTACCATCAAAACGGGCAATGGCGAATACCACGCCGAAGCGGTCATCGTAACCTCCGGCGCCTCGCCGCGTCTGCTGGAAGTGCCTGGCGAGGTGGAATTGACGGGCCGGGGCGTGAGCTACTGTGGCACCTGCGACGGCTTCTTCTTCCGCAACAAGAAGGTCGTGGTCGTGGGCGGCGGCGACAGCGCCATCAAGGAAGGCCTGTTCCTGACCAAATTTGCCACTACAGTAGACGTGATCCACCGGCGTGACAGCCTGCGCGCCGAGCCAGCATTGCAGGAACGCGCCCGCGCCAACGAGAAGATGCGCTTCATCTGGAACACCGTCGTCGAAAACATCAACGGCGGCAATAAAGTCGAAAGCGTCCGGCTACGCAACGTCGTCACCGGCGAAACCCAGGACTACACGACGGACGGCGTGTTCATTTTCGTCGGCCATGACCCGAACAACGGCGTCTTCGAGGGCCAGTTGAAAATGGACGAGCACGGCTTTGTCGTCGCCGACAAGATGATGTGTACCAGCGTTGAGGGTGTCTTCGCGGCGGGCGAAATTCAAGACCCGCTGTGGAAGCAGGTGGCGACCTCAGTCGGGCAGGGTGCGGCGGCGGCGATGGCAGCGGAACAGTGGCTGTCCAGCCGCGAGAGTGGCATCCCTTTAGTGCCGGAAGTTAAGCAGGCGCTCGAATCCGATTTGGCCCAGCGCTAAAACCTGGATCAGCTTGACGCTGAACGACGAGGCTGTTTGCCCGTGCGCCCATGCGCACATTCTGGCAGCAGCCTCGTTTGCGCGCTATGCTCTTGTCAGACTCTTTTCGTAACCCAATAGACACGGCCACGAATGGACGATTTGTCTTTGATTGGTCGAATCAAACGCAAAGATCAAGAAGCGATGGTCACGCTTCACGCACGTTACGCAGACCTTCTTTATAGTATCGCTTACCGAATGCTCAATGAGACATCTAGTGCGGAAGAGGTTGTCCAGGATGTTTTCATGAAAGCCTGGCAGAATGCCGCCCAGTTCGACGACCAACGTGGCCCTGTGATCGCCTGGCTGATCGGTATCACGCGCAATCTCGCCATTGATCACCTCCGCCAGCGTGGGCGGCAGATTGAGACAACCGGAGATCGCTCGCTTGAAGACTCTGAGGAAATCACCGGCTTTAATCTTCCCGACGATTGGCAGGATCGTGAGCGTGTCAACAGCCTTCGCTTTGCAGTAAACGATCTGCCAGCAGAGCAGCGCCAGGTCATCGAACTCAGTTATTTTGGCGGAATGAGCCAATCCGAAATTGCCGACTACCTGGCGCTGCCGCTGGGTACCGTCAAAACCCGGATGAGGCTCGGCTTGCAGAAATTGCGGGACGCCTGGTTGAAAGAGTAAAGAAAGCATAAATCTGATCCCGCTAGAATCTACGTATCAGGAGTCAGTCTATACGGTGTGGCGCTCATTGCCTGGTAATTTATGAACGATCATCATAGCTCATCCGATCTTCTACCCTTGTATGCCCTGGGCGTGCTTTCCGAGCCTGAACGGGCGCAGATCGAGGCATGGCTGGCTCAGTCAGCGGAGGCAAGGGAAGCGCTCAAGGAATATCAGGCCATGTTTACCGCCCTGGCCGCGACGGTACCACTGCGGAAGGCGCCTGCGAGCCTGACGTCCGATTTTCGAGATCGCCTTGCAGCGATTGCCACAAATGCTCCCGCACCACAAAAAAGCGGCAAACTTCCTGTGCGCCGCCTGCGGTGGGTGGTGGCCCTTGCCGCGTTGTTACTCATCGGAATCACCGGGATTGCGGCTTATGCCCTCGTCGTTGCACAAAACAACGCCCAGACCCTTCAGGCTATTTTGCTCAATAACAAAGCGACCCGGGTTGCCCTTGTGCCTCAAAATGGCGCGTCTGGCACGCTTACGTTCATACGAGTAGACTCTAATTCTAATTGTGTGCTGGAAGGCCAATTGCCGCTGCTTCCCTCTGAGGAACAATACCAATTGTGGCTGGTCAATCAGAATGGAGAACGAGAAAGCAGCCTTGTCTTTGATGGCGTTCAGGAATTCCACCAATGGCTTATGGCCGTTCCGGACGTCAACGATCATTACGTGGCAGTCAGCATTACCGTGGAGAAGCGAGGGGGAAGCACAATACCAACCTCACCGCCCGTTTTCGCCAATCAATTGCCTGAATAGGCTCTAAGCTTTACGATGCAATTGGCACGGGCAGCGCTGTGGTCGGTTTTTGTGCTGACCCTGGCCGTTGTCTTGTCACAATTGGCCGGGCTGCTCCGGCAGTCGCCTGCCGACGACCTGGCAGGCATCCAAACCCGCTACCAGGATCAGCTTTGCTGGCACGGGGCCTGTGCTGGTGCAGCCATTACCGACATCCGCGATAATTTATCGAAATATCCCGGCGTCGCGGAAATCTCCGAAAATCAGGATGAGACGTGCTGGCAAATTCTCGGCTCGTCGGCCTTCGTCAAGGTGTGCGCGGCGATCTATTCGGATGCCGTGCGCACGAACTGGCTTACATTCACCACTCAGCAATCGCTGCGCCTGGGCGACCTGGTAAATAGCTTTGGCCCGCCGGTAAACATTGTCCAAAATTGCGACATCAGCCAGAATCTTACGTTTGCGAACGGCGCTCGCGCGGAAATTCCCGATGACCCGCCCGACGGCGTTACCGTGAGCAGCTTTAGATCGCCTACGCTTTCGCCCTCCAGCCCGGTGTCGTCCCTGATCCTTATCCGCGAACCGTCGCGCACGCAGCCACTCGCCTGGCGTGGATTTTCCACAAAACCGTACTGGCCGTTTCTATGTGATTGATGTCTGAGGGCTTGCAACGTCATTGGCTGCGCAACGGGCGGCGTTTTACGTTCGGCTTCATCCAAATGTATTGACAACTACAACTCAAACAAGACCAGACTCCCGCCCAGGATCGTCAAAATCGCAATAACTTTCCACGATTTTGACATACGCCACAGCCTTGAGTGGCGCGCGAAAAAAACTCCTGTGCTATACTCCCGCCTATCTCCAACATGAGACGAAGGACGCGCCATGAAACCAATCGTGATTTCAAAGTCTAGCTTTGTTACCTGGATTAAGATCGGAATCGTGTTCATTATTATCCTGAGTGCCGTGCCCATTGTGTCGTCGGTGTCGGCCCAGCAAGCTTCTGACACGTCGGCAAGTTTGCTGCCGCAGGGGGGGCTGATCCAATTCTTGCCCTATGGCAGCGACAACTGGCAAAACGTCACCAAGGGGATACCTATCCACGTCGGCGACGAAATACGCACGGGCAGTGACGGCGCCGCAACCTTGAGCGTGGGTACGGGTATCACCTTCAAGATTTACCCGGATTCCTTTGTCCAGCTTCAGAGCATCAACATCGGCTCCGCGCTCAGCGTCAGGCTCTCGCAATTCCTGGGCATCACGCAGACGACGGTGGATCAGGTGCTCAAGTCGCTGGATTCGGTGGAAGTGGTCACGCCCGCTACAGTCGCCACCGTTCACGGCACTTCGTTCTTTACCTTTGTAGGCGTCCAGGGTAGTACCGCTTTTATTGGGGAAGACCACCAGGTCATCGTGACTAACCTGACCGGCGTCACCGTCAAGAATGGGGCGGACAACGCCACGTTCTATCAGATGCAGGCTGCGGCCAACCAGGTTTGCACCGTGGATTTCCTGACCAAATCTGGGCAGGGTTTCACATTCACGGATTTGAGCCTGCCCGACGACCTACAGAAGCTGCGTAACTTCCTCACGGAACTGTTCAAGAGCAACGACAATGCCAACCTTTTGAACTTCATGAGCAGCTACCTTGGGCTGTCTTCCAACGCCACACAGCAAGACATCCTGGATAAATTATCCAGCTTCGACAAGCCCGGCCAGTTGAGCGATTTCCTGAATGCCTTGCGCAAATACCTGATCGATTATTTTAACGCAACTGCAAACGGCAATATTGCCCCTGCGACCTGCGGCAACGGCAAATCCGACCCTGGCGAGACAGCGCAGAACTGCCCGACGGATAACGGAGACACGTCCAATAAGGGCAATAACGTCTGCGAGACCCTCAAGGGCGAGTCGCTGATCAACGACACCGCCGACTGCTTCCCGATCAATAAGTCTATCCTGGATTGCAGCGTGGTCATGCTGGCTGGTGGCTTTGACCAGGTCAAGAAGTTCTACCCACCCACGGTACCACCGCCCTCGCCGACGACGCCGTGGCAACCACCACCACCAAACCGCAATCCACCAGGGCCGACCTGTGTCCAAATAGGTGGTGCGTGTGGGAAAGGCAGGCCATGCTGCGGTAATCTGTTCTGCGGTGGTTACCCCAGCCCCGTATGTAATGGCGGATGAT
>DATGFK010000361.1:0-11010 GCA_035309185.1 Aggregatilineales bacterium | reverse complement strand
TCAGACGGCGGCAATACGCCCGCCGACGTGCAGTCCAATGGGAATTTCGCAGTTGTGCTGGGCGGGCAGCGTAAGGCGATTCATGCGGTTCCAGTCGATCAATATGGTAACCTCGTTGGGCCGATCTTTGCCTTCGGCTCCTGAATATCAACTCTAAACGGTTTAAGGAAGTGAGATTAAGGGCATTTATGACCGATCAAGCTGTGGCCGAAAAATTGAGTATTGAGGACTTCCACGCGACGGCCAGCGCCATCCTGACCGAAGTTCAAAAAGTGATCGTAGGCCAGAATGATGTGATGCGGCACGTTTTGATCTGTGTACTGGCCGGGGGCCATGCCCTGCTGGAAGGCGTACCAGGGTTGGGCAAGACCATGCTGATCCGCACCCTGGGCGATTCGCTCAACCTGCATTTCTCCCGCATCCAGTTCACGCCTGACCTGATGCCCGCCGACGTGACCGGAACCAACATCATGGTGGACAACGAAGACGGCAGCCGTGGCTTCCGCTTCCAGCAGGGGCCAATCTTTGCCAACCTCGTCCTGGCCGATGAAATTAACCGCGCGACGCCGAAGACGCAGTCGGCGCTGCTTGAGGCTATGCAGGAAAAGACTGTCACTGCCGCCAACGATAGCTATCACCTGGAACTGCCGTTCTTCGTCCTGGCGACGCAAAATCCATTGGAAATGGAAGGGACTTATCCGCTGCCCGAAGCGCAGCTTGACCGTTTCATGTTCAAGGTCAACGTAAAGTTCCCCACTGCCACGGAACTCGTGGCGATCCTGGAACGCACGACGGGCGATCACAGCAGTCATGCCCAGCAGGTTGCCGACGGCCAGAGAATCCTCGCAATGGGGGCAACCGCCCGCGACGTGCCGATCTCTACGAAAGTCAGCGATTACGTGGCTCGCCTGACTATCGCCAGCCATCCCGACAGCGATACTGCCCCGGCGCTGGTTCGCCAGTACATCCGCTATGGTTCCAGCCCGCGCGGCGCGCAGGCCCTGATCATCGGGGCCAAGATTTACGCTTTGCTGGAAGGGCGCTACAACGTCTCATTCGACGACGTGAGGGCTATCGCCCCGGCAGCGCTCCGTCACCGTCTGCTGCTCAATTTCGAGGGGCAGGCCGAAGGCGTCAGCGCCGATCAGGTCATAGAGGACTTGCTGAAAGAGGTTCGAGTCTAGGGCGGATTGTCCTGTATTCAGTCTGACACAACGAGGCTGCCTGATGTGGCTCAAAAAGCATCAATTTTGGCTGATCTTGATATTCGTCGTACTGTTGCTCTTGGCATTCGCTGCATGGCTCATGATTTTGGACGCTCGCCCTCTGGAACCGCACATTCTGCCGCTCTATTAGTGCGGATAGCAACCTTCCGGGCGCACGCAGGTACGCCCTTACGAATCTGGCACCACTCGTTGGGGCCGACCTATGTGTCGGCCCGCGTATGGCAACGTCGCGAGATTTTGCCAAACGTTATACGCCCCAGGATCAGCCTGCCGCATTCGCCAGCCGGTCAGCGTACTGGCGCTTGTAGTATTCGAGATATTCTCCGGTCTTGATCTTGCGCCACCACCAGTCGTTGTCGCGGTACCAGTTCACTGTTTTCGCGAGCAGCGTGTCCAGATCGGCGGAAGCTTTCCAGCCCAGCGCCTTAATCTTAGAAGAGTCCAGGCTGTAGCGCCCATCGTGGCCAGGCCGATCCGCCACGTGCCGGATCAGCGAATCGGGCTTGCCCAGCAGGCGCAGAATGGCGTGGGTGATCTCGATGTTGTGGCGTTCGTTGTCTCCGCCCACGTTGTAGAACTGGCCCGCCGCTCCCTGATGCAGCACCAGGTCTATTGCGCTGGCGTGATCGTGGACGTACAGCCAGTCGCGCACCTGCATCCCGTCGCCGTAAACCGGCAGCGGGCGATCTTCGAGCGCCTCTGTAATGAACAGCGGCAGTACCTTTTCCGGGTACTGGCAGGGGCCGAAGGTATTGCTGCCCCGCGTGACGGTTGTGTGCAAGCCATACGTCACGTGATAGGCGCGAGTCAGCAGGTCGCCGCTGGCTTTGGAGGACGAATAAGGGCTGTTGGGTTCCAGGGGATCGCCTTCCTTGAAGGCGCCTTCCGGAATGCTGCCGTACACTTCGTCAGTGCTGACCTGATGAAATCGCATGATGCCCAGGCTGCGCGCTGCTTCCAGCAAGGTATATACGCCCATGACGTTTGTCTTGATAAAAGCGTCGGGTTCGAGGATGCTGCGATCCACGTGTGACTCGGCGGCGAAATTGACAATAGCGTCTATGTCGTAGGCTTCCAGGACGCGCTGAACGGCCTCGCGATCTGCGATGTCGCCCTGCTCGAAGGCATAATTGGGGCGATCTTTGGCGGGCTGGAGATTATCCAGGTTCCCGGCATAGGTCAGCTTGTCGAAGACGACCAGGCGGTACTGCGGATATTTATCGGTCATGCTGCGCACGAAGGCGCTGCCGATAAACCCGGCTCCGCCCGTGACCAGGATATTCTTCAAGTTGTGCATAGTCTAGATGCCTACCTTGCTGTGATCTCCGAGGGTGAGTTTGAGCGCCTTTGGACGCTCCGGCGCGCGCTCGACCTCGGCATTGCGCCCGATCAGGCTGCCGGAGATACGCGCGTCCACGTTGCACAGTTTGCTGTTTTCCAGAACGATGCTGTGTTCAATCTCGCAGTTTTCGATCAGCACGTCGTGATAGATGCTGGTGAATGGCCCGATGTAGCTGTTGACGATGCGCGTGTTTTCGCCGATGATGGCCGGTCCGCGCACAGTGCTGCCAATGATCTGTGCCCCTGCTTCCACCGTCACCCGTGTATCCACCTCGGAATCCGTATCCACAAAGCCGCGAATCTCATGTTTGAGTTCTTCTAGCACATGATCATTAGCCGTGAGCATGTCCGTCGGCTTGCCGGTATCGATCCACCAGCCCTTGTGAACGTGTGGATAGACCTGCCAGCCATGTTCGACCAGCCACTGGATCGCATCGGTGATCTCCAGTTCGCCGCGTCCGGATGGCTTGATAGCCTCGACGGCCTCAAAAATGTGCTCATCAAACATATAAATGCCCACCAATGCCAGGTCAGAGGGTGGCTGTTTGGGCTTTTCGACCAGGCGCTCGATCCGACCGTCCGGGCGCAGGGTCGCCACGCCGTACTGCTCCGGGTGATCGGCATGGGTCAGGACGATCTGACTGTTCCAGTCCAGGTGATTGGCAAAATCGGCAATCAGCGGACTGATCCCGCCCTGGATCACGTTGTCGCCCAGGAACATCACAAAGCGTTCATCGCCCAGGAAGGGGTGCGAGATTTTCACGGCATGGGCCAGGCCAAGCGGCGCGTCCTGGGGAATGTAGGTGATGTGGACGCCGAAGCGTTCGCCGGTTCCAACCGTCTCGCGAATCTCTGGGCCGGTGTCCCCGGTGACGATGCCGATCTCGGAAATTCCCGCGTCGCGGATCGCTTCGATCACGCGGAACAGCACAGGCTTGTTAGCAACCGGGATCAACTGCTTCGCGCGTGTATAGGTCAAAGGACGGAGCCGCGTGCCTTTGCCGCCACTGAGGATAAGTCCCCTCATATTTTTTGATTCCCTTCCGGCGTTTTAGGGCTTGGTGCCGTAATAGGAGGCCATGCTGGCGTCGCGTGGGGCATTGGTCAGCGCCACGCCCAGGACGCGAACGTTGGCCCGCTGCAAGGCGTCTTTTGCCCGCTGCGCATGGTCTCGACGAGTCGCACCCGCTTTCACGATCAATAGCAGTCCGTCAACCTTTGAGCCGAGCAGGATCGCGTCGGTAACGGCCAGGATCGGCGGCGCGTCGAACAGGACAAATTCGGCCTGGTCAGCCAACGCTTCGATAATGTCGTTCATGCGTGGAGCGCTGATCAGGTCGGCGGGATTGGGCGGGATTGGCCCGCTGGGCAACACGGCCAGGTTATCTACCTCGACACCGCACAGAGGCGGTTCACCGACCTTTTTGCTGAGCATCATGCTGGTCAGACCACTGTCGTTGCTGATTCCCCACAGCGTATGCTGCGAAGGACGACGCAGATCGGCATCCACGAGGATCGTCTTGTGTCCGGCCTGGGCCAGCGTCACCGCCAGGTTAGCGACTGTGGCGCTTTTGCCTTCGTCGGGCGCGGGCGAGGAAACCAGCAGCGTCTTGATTGGCTTCTCAAGCGCCGCGAACTGGATATTGGTGCGGAGCGTGCGGAACGCTTCGGCAGCGGGCGAGGTCGGTTCTTGCAAAGTCACGAGTTTGGGCATGGCGAAAAATCCCTTTGAAGTGCTTTTTAATACTCAGTGCGTGTCGGAAAGGTTGCCGAGCACCGGCAGTTGTAAATAGCGTTCGATGTCACTGGCACGGCGCACGATATTGGAATCCAGGTATTCCAGGACGAAGACCACCACGCCGCCGAGCAGGAGGCCGAGCAGCGCGCCCGCCGCCATGTTGATCGACGTATTGGGACGGAACAGTGCATAATGCGGCGCGTCCAGGAGTTCGGCGTTGATACGGTCGGCCAGTTGCAGCGGCTGGTTTTGCTCCGTGCGCCACTCGATGAACTGCGATCCGTAGGTCGAGGCAACTTGTTCCGCCGTTGCGCCGCTCGTCATATCCACGTCCACCGTGATCAGAAGATTGTTCAAATCAGGCGAAACAGTGACCATTGGCTGCAATTGTTCAGGCGTCATGTCCAGTTTCAGGGCGGTGATCACGTCCTGTGCGCGCAACTGCGTATTGAGGCGCGACACCCAACTGCTGATCAGTTCCTTGAGCGTCTGCGTAAGGCCGAAATCGTTACGGGCAGGCTCGATCAAAATCTTTTGCTCGGCCCGATACACGGGCTTCTGCAATTTGCTCAATACAAAACCGCTCCCAGCGGTCAGCACGATAGCCAGCACCAGAATCCAGCCGCGCCGGGTTAGAATGCGCACATATTCGGTAAGGTTCAACAGGGATGCTCCTGATACTTCGTCGTTTGCCCAAGCGGCGGCGACATTATAGCAGGCGTTGGCTGATTAGTCACTTACCGTGGCCCACGCTTGCCCGTCGGCTATCACATGCCTGGTGTCAATTAGGGAACTGAGTCACCAGGAGCAGGGAACAAGCGTTTTGACCCAGTCGTCGGATCATGTCAACGCCAATGCCCGCGATAATTGCCCAGAAGGCCGCCAGTGGCAAATAGTAACGCTGCCAGGGCAGGGGCGTTGCCAGCAGTAGCGCCAATATCGCAAAGATCGCGATGAAGGCGAAGATGATGTCTTTGAGTGCGCGTTTTTGTAGAAGAGAAGCGGTACCAACGATTGACAGGAGATAAACCGGCCAACCGTTCCAATCAATTCCTCCCAGGTACGAGCGCTCGTAGTTGCTGATTTGATCGCCTATCCAGGCAACCCAATTTTGTTTGTCCTCGAAATACTGTGCGCTGCCCAGCGGGTACCGTGCGAGCGCCACAAGTCGATCCTGTGTATTCTGGTAGCCTCCATAAATAGCAACCTGTGCCTGCAACACACCCTCGCGCAGATGAAGCACAACGCCAGGAACCAGAAGCGGCGCCGTCCACCAGGCCGGATTCAGTAACAAGAACAGGGCCAGGGCCGTTAGCGCAGCGATTGCGAGGTTCAGCCAATGGCGCACTGAACGCCAATTGGTGACCAGCAGGGCAAGAAAAGCAGGTGCAACGATGATTAACAGCGTATGCTTTGAGGCGATCCCAAAGCCGCACGCTAATCCGAATAGAATCCAGTTGCGCCAAAGGCGGTCAGCAGCATATTTACGGCATAACTGCGCCAGCACAAGGGCTGCAAAAATGACCAGCGCGACTCCGAGCAGTGTGGCGCCTTCGAACATGGCCCTTCGCCCGTTGAGCAACACGGAAGGCAGTGTCGCATACACGAATGAAGCGGTCCAAGCCGCCCATCTGCCACGCAGCATCCACCCTATCTTGAAGACGAGCGCGGTACTGAGCATGAGCATCACTGTCGAGGAAAAGCGTGCTGCCAGCAGGACAACGCCATTCGGCAAGTGACCGTGGCTGAGGTTGTCGTTGTAATCGGCTCCCCAGAACCACGGATCGTTCATCGCCTCTATTGGCTGGCCCAGCAAGCTTGCAAATAAACCGATGGCATATTTTGAGATGACACCATTTTGCAGACGAAATTCCTGTTCATCCGATAGGCGGGGATCGTCAATCTTTGGACGGTAGAAAACGGTTGACAGTGTCGCCAGGTTCGTGATCCGGTACCAGTCTTTGCTTTGATAGATGGTCGTTGCTTCATCGCCGTGGAAGGGCGCCAGCATCATCCCGCTCAGAACATAAAAGAGCAAGCAGTTCAGAAAAATCAAATCTCTGAGTCGCGCAGGCGACGCTTTCCCAATCATTATTGCGCGGGCCTTTCTGATGTGAGTCTATGAAATCGTCAACACAAGCGAAAACGGGTATGATAAACTGCCCGCAGGGGCTTATAGAATGCAGGCAACTGCACCGGCCACGTGACAACCCTAGAGGACTTCTCGACAACATCTATGGAACAATTCTTTGAACGCCGCCGCTGGCTTTTGCCTATCGTACTTGCCATAGCCACGGTCATTTTCTTGCGTCCTGTCGTCTTTCCGATGCAACCGAATGCCGTGCTGGACGGCAACGACCTTCGAGCAATGTTCTATCCTCTGCACCAGTATATCCGCCAAACGCTGTTATCTGGCGAACTTCCTCTCTGGAATCCCCACCAGTTCATTGGGCACCCGGTTATCGGCAATCCACATGCCGCTCTATTTTATCCAGCAACATGGTTTATGTGGTTAGTGGGTGTCCAACGCGGCATGAGCCTATCCTTTGTTTTTCACGTTTGGCTTGGCGCATGGGGAATGGCTGTCTTGATGCGGAGCTTCAAGGCGAGCAATGTGGGGAGTCTTCTGGCTGGCATTATCTATGGCATGAGTGGCTGGACAGGCGCGCGTCTATACGTCGGCCATTACAATCTATTTGTCGTCTATGCCTTGACCTCATGGATGCTGGTCGCTTATCGCTATGCCTTAGCAAAACGAACGTGGCGATCAACCCTTTTTGGGATGGTTGTGACGGGTGCAGCATTGCTGGCGGGGTACCCACCCCTCGTGCTATATGCCGGTTTGGGCCTGGTGAGCTTGTGGATCTTCCACATTGGGCAGGTTTACTTTCAAACGGACAGTCAGTTCCAAGATCTCTGGCAGGCAGCCTGGTATGCAGGCCTGCGGCTGGTCGCTATTGTCGCGGGTGGAGTGATCCTGGGGGCCGCGCTGGTAATCCCGGCGCTTCAATTGACCGGGCTTTCAGCGCGCAACAGCACAGACCTGGCATTTGCCAATTCGTACGCGCTTCCTCCTGTTCAACTCCTTGACCTGGCATTTCCATACTTGTTTGGCAGTCCGCGAGGAACGCCGTTCTATTGGGGCGCGGAGTTCTTTGAAGAGTACACTGCCTATGTCGGCCTGCTGCCTCTGCTTGCGGCGCCTCTGGCCCTGCGCTGGAAAAAGGCTGAGAACTGGTATTTTCTAGGTCTAATCGCATTTGGACTGGTTTTAAGCATTGGCATTGAAGGCGCCTTGATGCCGATCCTGGTGTGGTGGGTACCGGGCTACAGCGCGTTCCGGGTGCCAGCGCGTGGGTTGATGTTTGTGGTCATTGGCGCAGCGGGGTTGACGGCCATGCTTATCACGGCGCTTCAAACGGAAAGCGTTGTACGGCGTCGAGCACTGCTACGACCGGCGATAAAGATCTGGATTCCGACATTAATTGCCTTGCTGAGCGTGGCGACACTGTTCTTTGGTGTTTGGTACGCTGCCAGTTTTTCAAATGGTGATCTGGCTACGCGATTGTTTACAGCAGGCAGTTCCACAGCCGTTGCTGCATTGATTCTGCTGGGCGTTGAACTGGTGCTCTGGCTATGGACGGATCGCAATCCGAAATCGCTTCAGCTTGCGCTGCTGGCGACAATTCTCCTGGTGATGCTGGACGCCTGGCATGTCGCGATACCGGTGATTAAAAGCGACCCGGTTGATAACCCCCCACTCTGGCAAGGAGCCACTGTCAATATTCCAGTTGGCCCCGATTCACGAGTCCTGGCCCCTGGACACTTCGACAATATTGCCAGTGTGACAGGCCATCTTGATGTGGTGGGCTACGATCCACTACCAGTCGAAACCTACGACAAGCTGCGCAAGGTCGGCGATCTGGCCGATCCGATGGGGGCCGTTAACACGTTGTTGGGTGTCAAATACCTGATGGTGGAAAAGCCCTACGACAAACCCAACTTCCAACTGATCGGAATTGCACCTGGCGGTATTTACTACCGCCGCACCGACGCGCTCCCACACGCCTGGTTTGCCAAATCTTTCCTCGTAGAGCCGAACGATGATGCTGTACGCCAGGGAATTGGCAAGGGCACAGACCTGACGCAAGCCTCTGTCGATCATCCGATTGATTGCCCCACTTCAGACAGCGGTACCGCTACCATTACCGACTATCGCCCAAATGATGTCACCATCCAGACCCACGGCCCGGGCGGACTGCTGGTGCTGACTGACCAATATTATCCGGGTTGGCAGGCCAGGATTGATGGACAGGCTGTCGAGACCTATCGCACTGACACTGCGTTTCGCGGTGTATGTGTGGCCGCAGGCGACCATACCGTCACCTATGAGTTTCGTCCGCTGTCGTTCTATATCGGGATTGTTGTTTCTGTCGTTGGCTGGCTACTGGTATTGATCCTGGCAGTCATCGGGCTAAGAAACAGATCGGCACAATCTGAGCCATAAGGTCAAGAAATACCTGAGAGATGCATCGCGTTCAGATTGAAGCCGTAAAATGGCAACCTAACGCGATGCATCTTCTGTCTCGTTCAGGGGAACTAAAACGGATTGTTGCCGGACGCCCTGCCAATCGTGTAAGGCGTGTAGATGTTGGGATAGTTGACCATCATATCCATGCCTTGCGAGTCGTGGGCCAGGATGTGGCAGTGCAGCATCCATAAGCCAGGGTTTTCGGCCAGGAAGGCGATGTCGTAGGATTCGCCGCCCAGGATAATCAGGGTATCCAGATGCACAGGGCTGCCGGAAAGCGGCTGTCCATTGTGCGTGAGAATGCTGAAGTAGTGCCCGTGCAGATGCATGGCATGGGGAATACTGCCCACGTTCTTGAAGTGAATCCTGACCAGGTCGCCCTCGTGAACGTTGATCGTGGGAATGTTCGGATAAGTCAGGCCGTTGATGGGGAAGGTCAGGGTGGGGCCGCCATTGTAGAACCCGAACTTCTCACTCAGGTTCATCGTGTAGTCGCCGTCAAAATGCGACTGCGGTGTGATCGTGTCTGGCGCAGTTTGCGCATAGCTAGTGAAGTCGAATATGGGCAGATTATCCGGGTAGCTGACGTTCGCGTCCCCGGCGCCGATGACCGCCATCGGATGCTGCTTTTCGGGCATGGCACGCGGGGCCGCGTCAATCAGCGTCACCGCGCCCTGCGCAGGCATGATAAAGCTCAGGTCATAACGCTGTGCCATGCCGATCTGAAGCTGGATGTTGCTCAGGTCAGTCGGGCCGTTCAAGTCGTGCCCGTCAAGCGCAATGACCTTGAAGGGCGTGCCCAGCAGCACCGGATAATGGAACTCGTCGCCGCCCGCGACAATGCGCAGGCGAACACGCTCGCCCGGCTTTGCGTCCAGGGCAATCTTATCGGCGCGATTGTTGATAGACAGGATTTCGGGACAGGTCGAAAAGCAGTTGCCGCCAGTCCGCCACTCGTGCAAGACAACGGTGTAGTCGTGGTCGTAGTGGACAGGTGGATTCTTCGGCTCGACGATGATCGCCCCGTACAGGCCACGCGGCAGTTGTGCAGACGTGTCCTGGTGTGAGTGATACCAGTACGTCCCCACATCATTCGCCACAAAGCGATAGGTGTAGCTGTCGCCGGGCTTGACCGCGTCCTGTGTCAGGCCCGCCACGCCGTCTTCGGCATTGGGTACCTTCATGCCGTGCCAATGGATCGTCGTGCTGACCGGCAGCTTGTTGACCAGCGTCACCTCGACCAAATCGCCCTGCTGGACGCGCAGTTCGGGGCCTGGGACACTGCCGTTGTAAGTATAAGCATCCACCTTATTGCCATTGCCCAGGTCTATCGTGGCCGTTTGGGTGGTCAGGGTAAAACGCTTGACGGGCGCAACGCTCGGCCCTTGCACGAGTGCCGACATCGGCGTCGCATTGGGACTGGGCGTGCCAGGCGTGCCCATGTTCATACTGCTCATGTCGGTGCCGCTCATGTCCATGCCGTCCATAGACGAACTCATATTGATGCTGTCCGGCAGGATGGAACGACGGGCGGCGACGTACATCACCATGCTACCCAGCAGGATCAGGACAGCACCACTTGCACAACCAATCGTTACAATTCGCTTGATTCTTCGCATGATCTTTGCGGCCTTTAGCGGGCCACGGTTATCCTTTCGCTAGGTCTTCCACTCGACCATCAGCATAAAAAAGGAAGGTCAACGTAGGCTGAGCGAAATTGTCACAACTTTCTCAACAAGCCGTCCGAATCCAGTCACGGGGCGATCCGCTCGCGAGGACGCACACTATAATGAGGAGGAGAGAGGAACCCATGCCTGAACAAAAGACAACCGTGCTGGTGGTGGACGACGACCCTTCGATTACCGAACTCATGCGCGACTTTCTGGAAGCTGAAGGCTACCGTGTGGAAACGGCTGCCGACAGTCAACAGGCGTTGAGCGTGCTGGAACAAACGGCTGTGGACTGCCTGCTCGTAGACGTGATGATGCCCGGCCAGAGCGGCTTCGACCTGACCCGGCGCGTGCGCGAAAGCCGGGACGTGCCAATCCTGTTTCTGAGCGCGCGTGATACGGACGTGGACAAGATTCGTGGATTGGGATTGGGCGGCGATGACTACATCGTAAAATCGGCGACGCCTGCCGAAGTGGTGGCCCGAATCAAGGCGGTGCTACGCC
>DATGFK010000360.1:0-2425 GCA_035309185.1 Aggregatilineales bacterium | reverse complement strand
CTCGCCACGCAGGTTGCGCAAAACGTCACGATAGCCATGAAATAGAGGCGACGACACTTTCGCCGCCTTTCGGAAGAACTGTCGCCCTTCCATCGCCCCGATGGAGGGGCATTTTGTTGTCATTTCCGTCCACATGTGAACCATGCTAGAATTCACAGGGACGTATTCAGAATATTAAATTCTGAGTCTGACGTTCGTTAAAAAACCAAATAGATCCGGTGTCAGGCAGACGATTTTTTAGGGAATAGGCTATTGTCAATCAAAGGAGATTGTCATGAACCGCCCCATGTCAGTCCATTCTCGGTCGTTTCTAGTGCTGCCCATCTTAGGCTTTTTTGCCATCATCTTAAGTATCTTTCCCGGAAATGCGCAAGCGGCATCGCATCTTCCAGCACAGGCCGCCACGCAAGCCCCGACTCAAGCTGGCACTCAGGCGCCCAGCGGCCCCGTTCTCGACAAATTGAATCCAGGTGAATCCAAACTTGGGACCATCAGCGCCCAGAATACTGAATATCGCTATGCAATTGACGTTAAAGCCAGCGATCAGGTTCTCGCCGGGGTCACAGGTGATGAAGGCTTCACACCGGCGATGGAACTTCACGCCGGCGCAGCCGATAAGCCGGGATCACAACTGACAATCGGCCTTGCCAACCCGATATTTGGTAGCAGCCTGGTCGTGAACTATACCTTCCCCAAAGACGGCATATATACTCTGGTTATCAAACCTGGGTATGCAAAAGGGAGCAAGGTCGGGCGCTTTGTCATCACTTACGGGTTGGTGACCTTCAAGAAACCGACCAATGGGACAGCCCAGGGCGATGTGTTGCCATCCAATGGCTTCCCGATCATTGGCACGATTGCCAATACCGTTATCCGCAATGTTTACAAGTACGATGGAAAGCAAGGTGACAAGTTATTTCTCGTAATCACCGGCCTCAACGGACTTGTGCCGTCACTGTCGATCCAGAAGGATACATACAGCGACGACGGTACTCCGGTTATTTCGCAGGACGCCCCGGTCGCTTCCACCCAACCGCAGGCCAGCCTGACGTACGCGCTACCCACAGACGGTTCATATTACATTGTTGTCAGTCGTGCAAAGGGCACTTCAATTGGTCAGTATATTGTCACTTTAACCGTGAATGGTGCGAGTGTTCAGGATGAGCTGACGCCGCCCAACACTTTCACGCAGCCTTCGCAGATGCCCAACAAGATCGACACAACCGGCGATCCAAGCGTTATGATTGGCCGACTGCGTGACCAGGGTCTCGTGCCCGATGGCGGCGAATTGGCCGCCAATGTGCCCGCCAATCTGTTTATCGAGGCCAGCACCCCCGGTCTGAAGACACTTCCATTGAATTTGCAAGAAGATGTCTCCGCGCGCAATTTCGTCGCCAATGTACAGGTAAGCTGGACCCAGGCAGGCGATACGAGTGCCTGCGGGCTTGCGTTCTGGTCTGTGGGATCCTCTGAATTTGCTGCGGCTCTGATAGGTAATGATAGCGCTGCGACCCTCTTGCAACGCTCCGGGACGACTTTCCCGATTCAATATATCTTGCCGTCTACCTTGTATACGCCAGGAAAACTTACGACGATCACCCTTATCGTCGTTGGCGACAATGTCTCTTTCTACATTAACGGCCAATTACAGACATCCCTACAAGGGAAATCGAAATATGGCGCCATCCAGGCGGCGCTGGGGAACCTGGGCAACAACACGAAGCTGACCGTCTGCAACTATCCCTCTGGCTGGGTATGGCGCTTCTAGACAGTTCAACAAAAAACAGCCTGGGAAAGAATCCCAGGCTGTCGAGGGATAGAGTCGTCTGCTTCTATTTTGTGCCGTTCGCTTTACCGTTGTTCTGGTAAGCGCGCATGAGCACCGCACTGACTTCAGGCCGGGTAAACTCCACCGGGAGCGGTTCACCGCGCGATAGCATTTCTCGCACCTGTGTGCCGCTCAGGATCAGGTGGTTGGAACTGTCGTGCGGACAGGTCTTGGAACTGACAATCTGGCCGCAGCGCTTGCAGAAAAACGTATGCTCAAACAGCAGCGGTGTAATCCCGACCTGGGCCGGGTCAAATTCATCGAAGATGTAATGGGCGTCATACGTTCCGTAGTATTTGCCAACTCCCGCCGCATCACGCCCGACAATAAAGTGCGTGCAGCCGTAATTCTTGCGGGTGATGGCATGGAAGAACGCCTCGCGCGGCCCTGCGTAGCGCATCGCTGCGGGGAACACGCCGAACACGACGCGGTTGGCAGGATACCAATCGTTCAGGATGGCCTTGTAACTGTCTACGCGGACATCGGCAGGCACGTCATCGCCTTTGGTCTGGCCGACCAGGGGATGCAGCAAAAGACCATCTACGATTTCGAGGGCAGTTTTCTGGATGTGTTCGTGCGCACGGTGGATCGGGTTGC
>DATGFK010000359.1:0-5413 GCA_035309185.1 Aggregatilineales bacterium | reverse complement strand
CGGCGACGCCACGAGGCCAGCCTGCCGCTCTTTCGTGAAACCGCGACGCAACACCTTGGCAATCTGGGTGAAGCCTTTGCCTACCAGGGATTGGGCGAAACGGCGCTGGCCCAGGGAGGCGACGCGGCGCTCGCGGCCAGGCATTTGCATCATGCCCTCGCGCTATTCAGGGATTTGGGCTACCAGAGCGGCCAGGCGTGGTGCCTGGCCGGCCTGGCGGGTGCGGCAGAGCTGGATGAAGATCCGGAACGCGCGGCCCGGCTGTGGGGCGCCGCAGAGGTCCAGCGGCAGGCCATCGGCTGTCGGCCCGCGCCCGCCGCCCGCGCTACACGTGAGCGATTGACAACCGCGGCAAGTGAGCAACTAGGCGAAGAGGCCTTTGACGCGGCCTGGGCTGAGGGGCAGGCGATGACGATGGAGCAGGCGATTGAGCTGGCGCTTCAGGCCCAGGTAGACGCCTGAAGCAAACAAACACCTCCGCCTCTACCAAGTCACTATCCGGCCGTGGTCGTGATTGGTCGCGGCGCAGGATCTGCTTGCTTTCGAGCGCGGCTGATGTCTGCCGTTAGCCGCTCGATGCAACTAGAGCGGGCAAGGGACGGGGCAACTTTTCTATCGGATAGCGGAACGACCCAACGACCCTGTTCGCAGAGGATATTGAAGTCCAACTATTTGCCTTACATCTCAAGCTGCCTCAAACTGGCAGCGCAGTCCAGAAAAACGTCGGAACTGGTTAACCGGCGACTCAGCTCAACTCAAGATTATGCGGTGGCTCCCAACTGGATTACGAAAAGGGGCCCGTCGTTGACGCGCCGTATCAATCCTTGTTAGTGGGGGACCGGATAGGTGTAAATCAGCTGAAGGAAGGAGACGACCATGAGAACTGACTTCTACCGTTTTCGGTTAGGGGATAGCGAGTGCGTCTCGCTTTGCGACGGCAGCGCGGACTACGAATTGGAATCTATGGTCACCAATGCACCCCGCTCAGACGTGGTAGCGGCTCTGCAGGCGCATGGCCTGCCCACGGGAGTCATAGCAACCCCATATGCTTATCTGTATGTTGACACTGGCAAGCACAAGATCCTGGTGGACATGGGCGCTGGCAATCTAGCGCCTACCACGGGCAGGCTTTTAGAAAGCATGCAAGACGCCGGGCTCACTCCGCAGGAAGTCGAGGCCATTTTCATCACCCACGCCCACCCTGATCATGTGGGTGGGACTCTCAACAATGTGGGTGAACCTAACTTCCCCAATGCCAACTACTTCATCTGCAAAGTGGAATGGGATTTCTGGTTTTCGGAGGAAGCCATGGTCCGCCCGGGAGAATGGTTTACAAACTATGCCCGGCGAAATTTGGCACCGCTCAGGGATAAAATGGTGTTGCTCGAACAAGAGGAAGAAATTTTGCCAGGGGTGAATGTGCTATTTGCGCCTGGTCACACACCAGGACACATGGTCGTATCCTTCGCATCTAGGGGTGAACGACTTCTTTACACAGCGGATACCGTCCTCCATCCACTTCATCTGGACCACCCAGATTGGCTGCCAGTATTTGATATTCTGCCGGAACCGGCAGCCGTGAGCAAGCATCGCATATTTGATCTAGCAGCATTAACCGGAAGTTGGGTGCTAGGTCAGCACTTTCCCCCTTTCCCCAACCTGGGGCATGTTGTCAAGAAGGAGATCGGATGGGAATGGCAACCTATGGAATCGACCGACCGTAATACTACAACGTGACTTGGGGCTGAAAGCCAGGTAAATTGAGCTCCTCATCGAGTAGAGAGGAGCCCCCGGATTGACGAATCGAATCGGTCGCGCCGTGCCACCGCCTTCGGGTCGGGCACCGGCATTGAATATTGCGCCGCGCGACGTGGACGGGCTGGGCGACGAGAATGAAAATGAATATAGACCGACCTGAAGCCGTAGGATTTTCTTCGCGGAAACTCAGCCGCCTGACTGCGCTGATGCAGGCATACGTCGATACGGGCAAAGTGCCAGGCCTGGTGTTGATGGTCGCCCGGCGGGGAAAAATCGCTTTTGCCGAAGCCTGTGGCGTGATGGACATCCGCGACCAGAAACCCATGCCGCTAGATGGCATCTTCCGCCTGGCCTCGCAGACCAAGCCCATCACAGCTGCTGCCGTAATGATCCTATACGAGGCTGGGGCACTTCAAGTCAGTGACCCAGTGGCGAAATACCTCCCTGAGTTTTCTCAGATCAAAGTCTACGCGGGTGCCGCCAATGGTCAGATCCAGTTGGCTGACGCAGAACGGCCAATCACCATCGAGGATCTGCTGACCCACCAGGCCGGGATTGTCCCAAATGATGGCGCTTATCCGATTGGAAAAGATCTGGAAGCGTTGTACAAGCAGGCAGAGTTGTATGCCCCACAGGATGACCTGGCCGAATTGGTCACGAAGATCGCCGCGCTGCCCCTGTGCCATCAGCCTGGCGCTCATTGGCGCTATGGGGTCTCTTTCGATGTTCTGGCCCACCTGGTTGAGGTGATCGCCGGCATGCCGTTCGCGGAATTCCTTCAGCAACGCCTCTTCAAACCCTTGGGCATGGTCGACACCGGCTTTTTCGTGCCGCCCGAAAAAGCGACCCGGCTGGTCCGGGCGTATGCCGTCACCGAAACGGGCGCCTTGCGGGATGAGGGCGAGGCGGCGCATGGCGATTATCTCAAACCTCCCCGGCTGACAAACGGACTGCTTTCCACGGCCATGGATTACCAGCGCTTCGCTCAAATGCTGGCTAACGGTGGACAGCTTGACGGATTGCGTATCCTGGGCCGAAAAACCATCGAGTTCATGGCTGCCAACCGCCTGCGCGCGGACCAGCTTCCGTTCAGGCCTTTTGCGGATACGTTGATGGCCGGCTATGGGTTTGCCTTCGGCGTGCGTGTATTGGTCGATCCCGCACAGTTGGGGATCCCGGCCTCTCGCGGTGAGTTTGGATGGAGTGGATGGTATGGCACTGGGGTGTGGATTGATCCTGCCGAACAGTTGTCTGGGGTGCTGATGGCCCAGCTCGCGATTGCTTTTTGGCCGCATATTCCTCCCTTGGAGGTGCGGCGGATCGTTTATCAGGCGATCGAGGATTGAGCCATTGCTCTGTGTGGCCAATGGTGCTACCGGTTTCAGGCTGAATTCGACGATTGACTTGTTGCAGGAGGTGCTTAATGGCTGAGCACTTGTTGGCGAGATTGAAAGCAATCGATCCAGCGGTCTTGACCGATGTTGTTCGCCAAGATCAGCACTGTCCGGCTTTCGAAATCGCGGAGTGGTCGATCAGGCGCCTGAGCGACAAAGGAGTTGTTAACCCTGATGGACTGTGGCTTGTCAATGGTCTGGGCGAAGTTGACGGAACCACACGGCCTTGGTCAGTGGCCGTAAAGATCATCCAGCGGCCTAACGCTGAGACACCCCCGGACGCTCGGAATTACTGGAAACGCGAACTGCTGTTTGCGCAATCGGGGCTGTTGGACCGTCTGAGCGGACCTGCGCGAGTACCGCGCGTCTATCGGGCTGAGGAGTCCAACGACTGTGTGTGGCTATGGATGGAGCATGTCCAGGATGAACGCTCTGGCGCCTGGACGCTGGACGATTATATCTTTGCCGCTCGTCAATTAGGACGTTGGAATGGCGCCTGTGCGGCTAGACCGCTCCCCACAGAGCCCTGGTTGGTGAAGCAGCCCCATCGTGCATGGTTAGGTGTAGTCAACCCGGAAAACGACTGGCAGTCGCCCTTGCATCGGAAGTACATTTCTGAAAGCATCCGCCTCCGCTTTGAGCAACTCTGGGCGGAAAGCGAGCTATTTTACGGCATCCTGGAGGGCTTACCGCAGTGCTTTGCCCATTTCGACTGCAATCGGCGGAATCTCCTGATCCGCCGTGGCGCGGACGGGCAAGATGAACTGGTCATAATTGATTGGGCCCTGTGCACCAATGATGCATTGGGTATTGAGTTACAGGCGCTCGTAGGTGGGAGCACTATGTTCGTGGAATGGCCATCCTCGGACCTGGCGATACTCGATAAGGCAACCTTCAAGAGCTATGTACAAGGTCTGCGCGAGACGGGCTGGTCCGGGGATGTGGATGCCGTTCGCCTGGCCTATGTTGCATGCCTGGCCATCTACCGTGGGGCTATTTTGCCGCAGGTGATGGCCAATTGGTTTTGTGCTCCCGAAAGTCGGGATTTTGAACTACAGCAGTTCGGTATCGCCGGAGAAGACCTGTACGTTCAATGGCTGCCAATGCTCTATTATTGGCTGGACTGCGCCGATGAGGCCCGAGTGCTGATGAAGAAGTTGAAGTTATTCTGATTGCCAGGCGCAGCGCAGGCGTAATCGGCGCATGCGATTGATAGCAATCCGGAGATTCGTATGTCGACTCTGTTGCACACCCAAACGACTCCAGTCCTAATCGCAAATACTGAGCTCCACGAATTGACTTCCGCGACAGTGAGGCAGAAGTATTACATCAAGGTTCGTCTTCCAGAGAAATACTCGGAGTCGACCGCATCCTACCCGGCGCTGTATCTCCTAGATGGCGACCACGCTTTCGCAATGGCAACGGACATTGTCCAATACTTGATTTACGGCGAACACATCCCCGACCTGATCATCGTCAGTGCGGCGTATGGCAGCAAGAACACGCCGGAGTATGGCGGCACCAATATGCGCAACCGCGATCTGGTGCCGTTTCCGACGCAAGTGTCAAATACTCCTCCGGGTGCAGCCAACTTCCTGCTATTCCTCGAGCACGAATTAATGCCGTTCGTGGCAGCAACGTACAGGGTAAACGCTTCCGATCGTACACTGGCGGGCTATTCCTTTGGCGCTTTCTTTGTGCTGTATGCTCTTTTCCAGAACCCGGACCTTTTCAACCGCCTCATTGCGATTGACGGGTTCGATGACCGATTTCTGGATATGGAAGCAGCGTTTTCTGCCACCCGTTCCACGCTGCCGGTTAGGCTTTTTGTCTCGTCAGTCGGCGATGACCTGGCGAAGTTCGCCCTCATTTTAGAGAAGCGGGGTTATGCGGGCCTCAAGATCGAACATGCGCAACTAAGCAGCCTCGGCCATTTTGCAGTGGGTGGCGAAGGCTTGACGAAGGGGTTGGTTTCGGTGTTCCATCCGTGAACTTGGGCGCCGTGGACACTGCGCCCGCTCGCCAAACCTACTCACAATATCTTCAGTCCTACTCCTATCGATGGACGCTTCGCCGTGGCCTAGCCCATCAAGTGCGCGAGCGACCAGGGTCACCGGTCACGCTCAACGACATCGGCCTGGGTTCTGATGGTAAACAATGAGCTTGGAACTCGTATCCCCCAGGGTTCCAAGTTACCTGCCGACAGAGGAGAGAGCTGGGCGCCCACCAGGAAGTTATGTGGAGGCCTTGGCATTAGGAGG
>DATGFK010000358.1:0-2933 GCA_035309185.1 Aggregatilineales bacterium | reverse complement strand
AGTCGCCAGGCGGGCCGAACGCTTGGCCTGCCGGTCAAATCGTGTGGATGGGGAGGAATTATAGCAGTCAAACTATCGGCTGGCAATGCCGGAAAGGGTTAGGCCGGGTTAAAGAGGAGGTGGCGGCGTTTGACAGAAGTTTAGAGGATAAATGCGGGCAAATTTGGCGATTTGGGACATAAGTGTTTCCCTAGCCGTCGCATTGACGTATTGGCATACGTCCACTCGACCCGCCGCGCGGAGATGGGCAAATCCCTGGCTCAGCAAAGCCGAGTTCAGTACCTTAAGGCCGTTATAGTTACGATAACCCATACTAGCGGCCCGCATTGGAATGGCATAATAGCATCGAGTAAAAGACCGGTAAATGGTTGGTCTATCAACAGGGGTAATGTACAAAAACTCGCGCTGAGACATCAACGTTTTGTTATACTCTAGAAAGTTTTTCCCTGTAACATTTCAAGCTGATCCGCGTCTAAGCATGGTTTTGCGCCGGGTAACTGGCGCCTTACTTTAGGGAGAAGGTGCATCAATGCTCAAGGATTTCATGGATCGCAAGCGGCAGGAAGAGGCGGTTAAGGAGCAGGGACGTTTGCCTCCGGGCCAGTCGCTCACCCAAAAATTCCCGGTGCTTCACTACGGCCCTGTGCCGAGCTATAACCTCGCAACCTGGACTTTCCGTGTCTTTGGGCTGATCGAAGAGGAAAAGACCTGGACGTGGGAGGAATTCAACAAACTGCCGCGTCGCAAGGTGATGATGGACATTCACTGTGTGACCCGTTGGAGCAAATTCGACACGGCTTGGGAAGGCGTCCACCTGAAAGACCTGCTTGATGCTGGCCTCGTGAAATTGAAACCGGAAGCCAAATACTGTATCCAGCATTGTGAGTATGGGTTCACGGTGAACGTGTCTGTCGCTGCAATGTTAGCCGACAACTTTCTCCTGGCAACACATTTCGACGGCAAACCGCTCGAAGCCGATCACGGCTATCCACTGCGCGGTGTGATCGGCGCGATCCCCGGCAAGCGCCAGGAGTCGGACCGCTACCTGTGGAAAGGCGGCAAATGGCTGCGCGCCCTGGAATTCAAAGCCGATGACCAGGCAGGATTCTGGGAGCAGGCTGGCTACTCGATGACCGCCAACGTCTGGGATGAAGAGCGCTACGCCCGGCGCGGCTGGTAGGGGTTCTATGAACGGGTAGATTTTGTGGGGGCGGTCCGATGTGGCCTCCCGTTTATCCCCATCCAATCGTATTTTCCCGGCGGAGTTAGAGGTTCCTATTCGGCCTGGGGAGTAAGGATTCGGCTGCTCAGCCCGTCCATGAAATAGCGGTGTCGTTTGTCGCTGCGACCTTTCCGGGCGTACACTAAGCACAATCATCCTCCGACCACACTTCACGATTGGTGACTGAACGGCAGCCGAAATTCTATGGAACTTGAGAATATCTATAAGGTTCTACCGAACCTGAGTCAGCCGGATCGGCAGTTGATCCAGAAAGCCTATGACTTCGCCCTCAGGGCGCACGAAGGCCAGACTCGCAAATCCGGCGAACCGTATATGATCCACTGCGTGGCCGTGGCGCAAATCCTGGCAGAACTCCACATGGATGCCCAGGCCGTCAGTGCGGCGCTGCTGCATGACGTGGTAGAAGATACCCCCAACACGCTCGACGACATCGAAAGCCAGTTTGGGATCGAGGTCGCGCGCCTGGTAGACGGCGTAACCAAGATCGAGCGTCTTCCCACAGACGTTGAAGCCATGAAGGGCGGCAAAGCAGGCAACCGAGAATCCGAGTATCTGCGCAAGACGTTCCTGGCGATGGGCAACGACATCCGGGTCGTCATGATCAAGCTGGCCGACCGGCTCCACAACATGCGGACACTGGGTTATCTCGCGCCGGAAAAGCAGAAGCGCATGGCGCGCGAGACAATGGATATTTTCGCGCCCCTGGCTAACCGCCTGGGTATCTGGCAAATGAAGTGGGAGCTTGAAGACCTGAGCTTTCGCTATCTGAACCCTGAAAAATACAAGGAGATCGCCAGCAAGATCGCGGAACGCCGCGCCGACCGTGAACACTACATGCAGCAAATCAAAGCAGCGCTCAATAAGGAACTTAACGCGGCGGGTTTTCAGGCCCAGATCAGTGCACGTCCGAAGCATATCTACAGCATCTATCGCAAGATGGAACGTAAGCGTGTGCCATTCGAGCAGATCTACGATGTCCATGCAGTGCGCGTGATCGTGCCAGAAAAGCAGACCTGCTACCAGGTACTAGGGATCATTCACAGTATCTGGCATCCGATCCCTGGCGAGTTTGACGACTATATTGCCGCGCCAAAGGATAACTTCTACCAGAGTTTACACACCGCCGTCCTGGACGAAGAAGGCAAGACCCTCGAAGTGCAGATTCGCACGCCGGACATGCACGAGAATGCGGAGTATGGTGTGGCCGCTCACTGGCGTTACAAGGAAGGCTCCAAGCGCGATGATCAGTTTGAAAAGCGCCTGGTCTACCTGCGGCGGCTGATGGAGTTTGAGGACGATGACGACGTTCAACAGAACGCCGACGAATTCCTCGACGCCATGAAATCCGACGTGTTTGAGGATCGCGTGTATGCCTTCACACCACGTGGCGACATCGTAGACCTGCCGGGTGGGGCAACACCGATTGACTTTGCCTACCACATCCATACCGACATCGGCAATCGCTGTCGGGGTGCGCGGGTCAATGGGCAGCTTGTGTCGCTCGATAGGCCGCTCAAATCGGGCGATCGCGTCGAGATTCTCACCTCGAAGCGCGGTGGGCCGAGCCTGGATTGGCTAAACCCGAACCTGGGTTACGTCAAAACCAACCGCGCCCGCGCCAAGATCAAAACCTGGTTCCGGCGGCTTGACCGCGACAAGAACATTATTCTGGGCCGCGAGGTGCTGGATC
>DATGFK010000357.1:0-13374 GCA_035309185.1 Aggregatilineales bacterium | reverse complement strand
CGAACACGTCGCGGATGGCAGCATGGCTGACCTCACCCCCTGGCCCCCTCTCCTGTTTTTTGGGAGAGGGGGAACCCAGTGACAGCCTTCTGACATTCGTTAAAAGTGTCCAATCAATAACCATAATGAAGCGAAGGCAGTGAGCATCGGTGAAGTTCTGCAAAGAAGTTTATAAGTGGATTCCAGCTTAGATCACTGTAGGCGAACCGGTTTGCTTGCTCGCCCAGTCTACGAGATAGGCGGCTACGGGGTCTGCGCCTGGATCGTATACTTGCGGCAAAAAGTATTGATCCAGGCCAATCACCAAATATTGCAGATAGGCGATGCCTGAAACCCTGTTCACGTCACCCTCGTCCGCCGACGTGCTGACCAATTGCTGCGCCTTTGCCAGCGCTTCATTTGCCGTTGCCGCGTCCGAGTTGAAATGGGCCATTGCCCATCGGCCAATCTGATACCAGTAGTCTCCAGGGTCGCCTGGAATCTGTGCCAGTTCTTGCTGCGCGGTGACACGATCTCCAGAGGTGAGCGCGATCATTTCTGCAACGACGTGTCCTTTGCTGGTCGCGCGATCTTGTGCTGTGGTTTGCTGCCAGAGCCGCCGAACATCGGCTGTGGCCCCAGCGCCAAGCGCCGTGACAATCTGCCCCATTGTTGAGAGCTGCGAGTTTGGCATACTGCGCCGTATGGCGCTTTGCGTCCATTCAGGGATAAGACTCGAGTCGGGATTCAATGTCAGGGCGCGCTGGTAGGCTTCATGCGCGACAGTCAGGTCGCCAAGTTGCTCCCGGTACGTCCCGTATAAGTACGCGATGGGCCATGATTGCGGCGCGAGATCATAAGCCTTTTTCAAAACTGCGAGCGCAGCCTGGGGCTGGCCCGTTTCCCAGCGCAAGACGGCAAGATCCGTCAAGGCTGGCGCGTAGTACGGCTCAATGGTAAGGAAATGTTCGTAGGCGCTTATCGCCTGCTGTCTGAATTCCAGGTTTGCAGGATTGTTTTCAAAAGCGAGTTCGCTGTACAGGCCTTGATAAAAATAGTAAACGGGATTCGAGGCGTCAGCCGCGATTGCCTTTTGTAGCCGCACTGTGGCTTCGGGAGCACTCCCGGCGCGCAGTGCCGAGAAATAAATGTCATAGGCCTGTATACTTCTAAACGCCGTGAACAGCAGCAATGCCCAGATAGGTAAACAGATCAATGAAGTCAACCTTCGAGGCTTTGCCTGCTGCGCAACGTCGGGAGTGGGCGCGGTGGCAACTACAAGCAAGAGAAGGCCTGCAAGAAACAATGCGGGGGAAGTCAACGAAGGCATGTCGAACAGGTGTTGAAAGGCCATGCCGACCAGTCCAGGGATCGCGGCGAGCAGCAACGTACGATTGTGGGTGTCCCTCCAATTGTTGCGCACGGCGCGTACGACAGCCACGACCAGAACGGTCAGGGCGCACAAACCAGCCAGGCCAAGTTCAGCGGCAATATCCAGAATCACATCGTGCGCGTGCGCCTGGGCAGCCTCCGGTGGGACGGAACTCCAGCGCATCAGACCACGGCCAAACGTGAACAGTCCGCTCCCCAGGATCGGTTTCTCCTTAAACAGGTTGAAAGCCGCATTGTACAGATAGGTGCGCAAGTCAAGCGTTCGCCCCGGTGAATTCGACAGGCTGGCGATGTAAATGATCGCCAAGATCGCACCCATAATGGCGATGGAACTCAGGGCCAGCGCCAGGGCCTTTCTGGCTGGACTTTGCGCCGTCCACCACTGCTTCAGGTTCCTGCGGTTTAACATTTCCCGGTCATTGAGCAGCAAAACTAATAACGTCACTAATGCAGCCAGTGCGCCTACCCAACCTCCACGGCTATCGGTGATAACTAGCAAGAGAGCTGCCAGGATGGCATATAAACCCAGGAGAACCTTGAGCCAGTTTTGCCGGGATCGAAACGCGAAGGTAAGCGCGAGCGTCAGAACAATCACGAGGAAACCGGCCAGGATGTCGGGGTTATCAAGTGTGGACATGATGGCGTATCGGCTGACGGGTAGGCCTGCCTTGATAAAGGTCAGAACCTGAAGATAACCAAAAGCCATTACAATAATTCCGGCGACCATCAGGCTTTCAAGGAGTATTGCACTCTTCAGCGCGCGGTTGCCAATCATATCCCACAGGATATACCACAGGCCCGCGTACACCAGCGTAAACCATAGACCAATGGCTATTCGAGGCCAGGCATCCAGGTTGGCAAACAGCGAAAGAAGCACCACAGCAAGCCACAGGACAAACGGGATGTCGTAGGGTGACTGGCGCCATTGCCAGTGTCCACGGTAACGCCCAATGAGCCACAGGAGGACGATCCCGGAAAGCATAATCAAGGTTAAAGTACGATAGGCTGGCACCAGCAGCCCGGCTCCCGTTGCGCCGCCCATCACGACATAGGTGGCGAGCACCGCAAATCCGGCGCGCAGCAATACCGTGGAGAAGTTTTTCATAGGGGGATGTAGAATGACGAACGGTTGAATTTGAGTCTGGTCTGTCCGACAGATTTGGTCGAGTATACTGGGTGTTATAAATTTTGCGACAGGGTACCCAGCCGGATTGCCTGCGATTCTGCCTTCAGGGCCAGTTCAGAAGCCAGAAAGCAATGCTGCTGCGGCATCGCTGTTTCCGTCCGATGTAAAACATCTGCGATCAGTTGGCGACCGTACGGCATCTCCTGCTGCGTGCAATCCATGTACTGGATTCCATCTTGCGTAACCAGGAACAAATGATTGTCTCCTGGCCGCCCCTTGAGATCAACGTATTTGCGCACCTCAATATAGCCCTCGGTTCCCAGGATGGTCAGACGGCCATCGCCCCACACTGGCAGACCGTCAGGGGTATACCAGTCCACCCGAATATAGCCTGTGCCCCTGTCGCTGCGGAGGAGAATTTCGCCAAAATCTTCCAGTTCCGGGTATTGGGGAAATTTGTAGTTCGCAACGTGGGCGGCTGTGACTTCGGCGTGCGTAGAGCCGGTAAAATACAGGAATTGGTCAACCTGATGAGAGGCAATATCGCACAAGATGCCGCCATATTGGGCTTTGCGAAAGAACCAGGCCGGGCGAGAGGGCGGATCAATGCGATGAGGCCCCAGGCCGACAGTTTGGATCACGTGCCCTATTGCGCCAGCCATGACAAGTTCACCCGCTTTGACCGTCGCCGGATTGCCGAACCGTTCACTGTAACAAATGGAATAGATACGCCCGGTGGCTGCTTGAACCCGTCGCGCCTCGGCAAGCTGCTCCAGCGAGGTGAAACCGGGTTTGTCGGTCATAAAATCTTTGCCGCGCTGCATGACCTCGATGCCCAATGGCGCACGTTCAGACGGGATCCCAGATGTGACGATGAGGTGCAGCGAATCGTCATCGAGGACTTCATCACGGTGCGTGGCCTGTTTCGCCTGCGGATAGGCTTTGCCGAAGGCAGCGCTCAATTCGGGTTCGGGCGCAAAAAACGAAACAAATTCGGCCCCCGCGCCAAAGAGCGCATTGACCTGCCAGTTAATGTGGTTGTGATTGATGCCGACGACCCCGAAGCGTACTGTTGGCTCAATTGCCATAAGAAATCCTCTAATGCTGCTTAAATCCTGCGCAGTCTTCAGCTCACTTCGGCCAGGTATTTTCGCAATACGTCGGCGTGCTGCGGGATGGCGATTTCAGGTTCGGCAATTTCCGGATGCCATTTCTTTTCCCACTCCACGGAAAGCCAGCCGTCGTAACCTCTACTTTTGAGCGTCATCAGGATACCAGGAACTGGCACGTCGCCCTCGCCAAGCAGAACCAAGTCCCATTTATCGCTGCCGTTACGCCGACCATCTTTGACATGCACATGGTAGCACCGCTCGGCGAGACAGGCTGCCGTTTCGGCGGGTTGTTCGCCAACGCGATACGGATGAAGGGTATCCCACAGCGCCCCCGCATTTGGAACCTGATTGAGCACGTCCATGACTGCGCCACTGCTGGAAAACGCATCATGAGTTTCTAAAAGCACCCTCACATCCAGGTCTTTCCCATGCTCTGCCAACGCCGTCAGGCATTCAATGGAGACTTCCAGCGCATCGGCTTTCGACGTACCCTCTGGCGTGCCTCCAAAAACCCGGATAAACGGCGCGCCCCACTCGGCAGCCATTTCGAGGTAGGCTATCCCATCGCGGATTTGGGCGGCTCGCCCATCCGTATCCTGGGACGCAATTTTGATGGATGTGTCAACGCAAATAATCTTCAATCCTGCTGCTACGCATTGAGCCTTCACGCGATTGCGCGTTGCGTTGTCCAGATCGGCAGGCAGGATGTCCCCATTCAAGAGGCGAAATTCTAAACCCTCGTAGCCATTGCGTTGTGCGGCATCAATGATCTGTTCAAGAGACCAGTTCGGACAGGCCAGGGTCGAATAGGCCAGTTTCATTTTTGCTCCTTAATCACGTTGCCGGGAGGCAAGCCAGGCGACATGACGATAAGTTGACCGGGTTGGGTTGGCTTAGCGTAGCGTGCGCTGTCCCATTCTGAGTTCGGACAAAAGATCGTTGTAAGCATTCCCATCCAGGGGGAGGGGCACCCTGGCTCCGGTGAAACTGGACAGGGTGATCGCGTTTGCCAGTTCTACGGACATGCGGGCCTCGCGCGCATCGCAGCGAGGGCGCCGTTTTTCGACAATCGCTGCCTGGAGGTCTTGATAAACCGCAAGATGCGCGCCGCCATCGCCCGGAATGTCAATGGTTTCGGACGCTATTTGTGGCGTTCCCCACATCTCGTGACTGGTTTCTCGATAGTTGCTCAGCGAGGGATTGAAGCGCTGAATAGTCAGTTGACTTCCGACGACCTCGATTGCGGCTTTGTCCCCAACAATTTCCAGGCGACGCTTTCCCGTCTCAACCGTGTTGATATTCAGGTATCCCGAAACGCCGTTGGGGTATTCTAGCATGGCCTGCGCGCTGTCTTCGGTTTCGATGTCGTGAGCGACGGTGCGTATCCAGCCGCAGACTGTGCTGGGCAGACCAACCAGATAGCAGAGCAAGTCAAGCGGGTGCGGCCCTTGATTCATCAGTACGCCGCCAGCTTCCCCAATCCACGTCCCGCGCCAGGTTGCCGAACGGTAATAGGTATCCGTGCGGAACCACGGTTCAACGCAAAGGACACGAACAAGAGACCCAAGCTCGCCCGCCTCGATGAGCCGCTTGACGTGGCTGATCACCGGGCGGAACCGATGCTGGAAACTAACTGCCAGGATGCGATTGGCAGCGTCCGCAGCAGCAATCATGGCATCGGCCTGTGCGACCTCAACTGTCATCGGCTTTTCGACCAGCACGTGGGTGCCTGCTTCCAGGCAGTCAATGACCAGCGCCGCATGAGAGGGGTGTGGTGTCGTGACCACGGCAATATCGGTCTTGACCTCTTTTAGCATCGCGCGGTGATCGGCAAAGGCGGGGCAGCCGACCTGCGCGGCGCGTGACGCTACACGCTCCACGACAATGTCGGACAATCCCACCACCTGTGCCCCTGGCAGTTGTGCCAGCGCCTTCAAGTGAGTGTCTGCAATGCCGCCTCCGCCTCCGATGATGGCGTAGCGGAAGGTCGTCTTGTCCCCTGTTTGATCTTGTTCATTCAGCCCCTGGCTATTCATCGGAAATCAGCCCTTGATGCCACCGATCAGTACGCCTTTCACAAAATAACGCTGCAAGAACGGATAAACGACCAAGATTGGCAACGTGACAACGACAATTGTTGCATATTTGACGGTTTCGGCGACCATCTGGACATCGCCGGTGGCAGTCGTGGTGGTCATGCTATCCGTCTGGTTCTGGATCAGAATTTCTCGCAAGAAAAGCTGCAATGGGTAAAGATTGCGGTCTCGTAGGTAGATCAGCGCGGGGAAAAACGAGTTCCAATGGCCCACCGCATAAAACAGGATCATTACGGCCAGGACTGGCTTGATCAGCGGCAGGTAGACCTGTACCAGCACCTGGAAATCGTTGGCGCCATCAATCTTGGCCGCTTCCTCCAATTCATAGGGCACCTCTTGAAAAGCGGTGCGCATAATGATCAAATTATAGGTCTGGATGGCGCCAGGAATGATCAGCGCCAGAGGGGAGTTGACCCAGCCCAACGAGCGGCTGACCAGTAGATACGTTGGTATCAAACCGCCACTGAAAAACATGGTGAAAATAATCAAGAACAGAATCGGTTCTTTCCATAAGACGTTGCGCCGGGAAAGTACGAATGCCCCCAGTGTCGTCAGCGTAACGTCAATGGCGGTTCCTGCTCCGACATAAAAAATGGTGTTTCGATAACCAGTCACTATGCTCGGGTTCTGGATGACCCGAATGTAAGCGTCAATGCTAAAACCCAGGGGCGTTGCCAGTAGGCCACGATGCTGCGCCAACAACGTTGGATCGCTCAATGAGGCAGAGACGATGTACAGCAAAGGATAGAAGGTGATGGCGACCAGGACAAGCATCAACAGGACATTGCTATAGTCAAAGATCAGTTCACTCAAACTGCGTTTCGTTTTTGAATGCATAACAGGCCCCTCACCACAAACTCGTGTCGCCCATACGGCGACTGAAGCGGTTTGAGAGTGTCAGCAGTGTGAAGTTGATGACCGAGTTAAAGAGGCCGACAGCAGCGCTAAACCCGTAGTCTGCTTCCAGGACGCCCTTACGATAAACGTAGGTCGAGATCACGTCGGCTGTTTGCATCGTCAGCGGGTTGTACATGAGCAGTATTTTTTCAAAGCCGACGGCCATCGTCGATCCCAGCCGCAGGATGAGCAATATGATGATGGTTGGCGTAATACCAGGCAGCGTGATATGCCGTATCTGCTGAAAGCGATTGGCGCCATCCACCATCGCCGCTTCGTAGAGGGTTGGGTCAATCGTCGTGATTGCTGCCAGGTAGATGATCGATCCCCAGCCGATGTTTTGCCAGACTCCCGACAATACATAAAGAAATGGGAATAACTCCGGCTTTTGCATAAATAGGATCGGTTGACCACCGACGGTTTGACTGATGAGCGTATTGAACAGCCCGTCTTTGGCTGTAAAGTCCACCATCATGCCAACAAGCACCACTATCGAGATGAAGTGCGGCATGTAGGTGATGGTTTGAACGAGGCGACGGAACGGCCCCCAGCGTAATTCATTGAGTAAAAGCGCCAGGATGATCGGTGCAGGAAAGCCGAGCACCAGGTCGAGCAAACTGATGACCAGTGTGTTTTGTATCAGCCTACCGAAGTAGAAACTTTGAAAAAAATTGGTGAAGTTTTGAAAGCCAATCCACGTGCTGCCTGAGATGCCTTTGGCCGGGTTGAAATCTTGAAAAGCTATCACTGAGCCGTAGATTGGAACATATTGGAATATAAAATAGTACAGAATGACCGGCAGCAACATGAGATAGAGATATTTATTGCGCCGCCAGTCGCGGGCAACAATTTCTAATGGTTTGAGGCCCGCAAAACGCTTCCGCACCCGGCCAGCCGTTTGCTGTACTGTTTGCTCTGCTGTTGCCATAATCTGAAAACTCCAAAATCACCCAGATAGCAACACACAGCGCATCAGGGTAATCGTTTAAACATAGGGCAGGGCAACCTCCAGAAAGGTGTTGCCCTACCCCAAAGCAAGGGAGGGAGGGAGTGACGACGCTTTCTCTTAGCGGGCGTTATAACGATCCAGGGCCGCCTGCCGCAATTTAACGGCAGTGTCAATGCCAATTTGTTGCAACTGGGCTACCACACTGTCCCAATCGGAAACAGAAGACTGCCCAACGATAGTCTTGATTACGGCCTCATCGCGTAGAGTGTTGACGTCGTTCATGATCGACGCAAATTGCTTGCTTTCGTCCTGCGTCTGGGTTACTGGCGGCATTCGTCGTTCGTTCGTGGGTTGTGCCCAGACCTTGAGCGAGTCTTGCTGTTCAGGGAGGCTGGCATACTGCTCGATATAGCCCTTGTCCTGGACAAAGGGGCCGTTGAAATCCGAGCGGGTGAAGCGAGCCATAGACTGTTGAACCGCCAATTTTGGATCTTTCATCACTTTGTCGGTATAGATTGGTTTGCCATTGACCACCGTGTAGGTATCGCCCTCAACGCCGAAATTGAAAAGCAAGTGGCCTTCATTACTGTAGGCGTAGTCAGCCCACTTGACGGCAGCTACAGGGTCTTTACAGGCAGAGGTAATTGCCAGGCTGCCGTCGGCAGCATAAACCGGGTCACGCTGGCCCAGCAGCGGTTTGTCACCACTTTTCAGCACAGGATAGGGCGCTGCGACCAGCTCGAAGTTCGGGTCTTTGCTGTGCATCAGGCCCAGATATTTGCCAATGCCGCCTCCGGTGTTCTGGACAAATGCCCCGAGCTGGTTGCCCGTGACTTTGGCATCTTCCAACTTCGTGTCCATCGTCGGGAAATCAACATCGTACAGCCCTTCCTTGTACCACTGGGCCATTGTCGCCAGGAATTCTTTGAACTCCGGTTGCACCAGGCCGTACTTGACCACACCTTTGTCCTGGTACCAGTCCATGGCGATACCCCACGCCCCGACGTAAGCATAGGCATTCAGAAATGCGTTCAGCGGGACGTTGTAAAGCGATGAGGTGAAGGGGACTTCATTGCCTTTGCCGTTGGGGTCTTTGGTTTTGAATGCTGTCAGCATCGTATGCCAATCGTCCATAGTCGTTGGAATGGGCAAACCGACCTTGTCCAGCCAGTCTTTACGGATAATTGGCCCCTGGAAGACTTGTAATTCCAGGTCACCGCGCAAGAACGGGAAGCAGTAGAGGGTACCGTCGTCAGTCACCACTTGCTTACGCCATTCCGGGTTTGCGTCCAGGACTTTCTTCAGATTCGGGGCATTTTTATCAACCAGGTCGTTTAGCTTGAGGATCACATTGTCTGAAAGATACTTGCCTGGCCCGCCTGGCGCCGTAACCCAATTCCACTCTATCATGTCAGGATATTGTCCCGACGCAATCAGCAGGTTGAATTGATCCGTATTTTGAGCGGCGCCCTGGTCGGATATGAGCTGGAAATTGATATGGACGCCCGTACGCTTCTCTAATTCCTGGTAACACAGCATATCATTGTAGCTTTTGAGCGTCGCTGACACGTTCTGGTTAAAAAGACCCCAGTAACTGAAAGAGGTTTGATCGAGACGACTTGGCGATTTTAGTGAACGTGGGTCAAGGGTGGTGGCACCCGCGACTTTCAGGCCGGATGCGACCCAGGCCATGGCTCCGGTGCCAACACCTATGTGACGAAGGAAAGTACGGCGAGAAAAACGCTGAGGCATATTTTTGCTCCTTTTATGCTGAACTAATAGCGAAATCTAAGCGCCAATGTTTCCATCGGCGAACTCACTAATTACTCTGCGAGGGGGCGCGCACGACTTGCGGATCACAAGTGACGTGGCAACCGTTTCCCGCGCTGGCACACCGTCAGGATTCTTCACGCGATCAATTAAGGCACGCGCCGCTAACTGCCCCACCAGCGCAATCGGCGCGTGTACGGTTGTTAGGTTCGCAAGTTCGGCTTTCTCCTGGCCGTCAAAGCCGACAACGGAAAGATCAGCGGGTACATTGATCCCCAATGCTTCGGCTGCTTTAATCGCGCCGAATGCTGACGCATCATTGGCAGCGAAGATCGCGGTTGGCGGATTGGGCAGCGCGAGCAGTTGTCGCGCGGCTTCGTAACCCATATCCAGTCGGAAAAATCCAGGCTCCACCAGAAGTGGATCAAAGGCAATGTCCGATTCATGCAATGCGGCCTGATAGCCTTCCAGGCGTTCGGCAGACGAAAGCCGGGTTTCCAGCCCTAAGATATGGCCAATGCGCCGGTGCCCCAGGCCGATCAAATACCGGGTGGCATCGTAAGCCCCTTGCCAGTTGGTTGTACTGATGACTGCGCTATCGGGATCGGCCCGTTCGCTATCCAGCAGGACATAAGGGATCTGTTGCGCCTTCAGGATAGGCAAATACTGATTCAGGCTTTGCGGCAGCATGATGATAAGCCCATCAACCAACCCGTTGATGATCCGGTTGATGTACCAGGTTTCCTTTTCCGGATGACCGTGGGTCGGGAAGATAGCCAGGTTGTAGCCCGAATTGGAAAGTTCAAGATCGACACTCTGAGAAAGTTCCCCGACATAGTTGCCGTAGAATTCAGGGATCATCATACCCAGCAAATAGGAATTCGCGCCTGCAAGGCTGCGGGCGGTCGCGTTGGCGATATATCCCAGGCGCTCAACCTCGGCCATCACTCTCAGGCGGGTTTGTTCGCCGATATAGCCCTGGTTGTTAAGCACGCGAGACACCGTCGCATGGGAGACGCCAGCGGCTCTTGCCACATCAACGATGGTTATTTTGTGGAAGCGACGGGTATTGGTCTCTGACATGGATGGAGTTAATACTCCTACACGATCCGGTTTGAGATAAGGATTATCGTGAATGTCGGATCACACTATGAACGAAATGAATAGTATTCACGGATCAAACGATGGTGATAGCAAAAATCTGTTTTGTTGGCGTATAATGCTTATGTACACGTTTACATAAAGTATATAGAAGTTCTTATGAAGGTCAAGCACCAGTTATCAATTTGAAGATTTTCAATCACCCTAATCCGATGAGTAAGGACAGGTATGCTCAAGGGAATCTTTATTCTGCGCGCCGATTCGTTCTCGGACATTTATGGGCCAGTACAAGATGAAATCCAGCGTCTGGTGAACATTGGTTTACCACCGCAGACAGCCGAAGAGGTGACACAGAACCTCGAAGTTCTGCGAGACATAGATCTGTTATTTACGGGATGGGGTGGTCCACGTCTGGATCGGGCGTTTTTGCAAGCTGCGCCCAATTTGCAAGCTGTATTTTACGGTGGTGGGACAGTCTACCCGATCATAACGCCCGAATTTTGGGAAAAAGGCATTCCAATTACTTCCGCCGCTGTCGCAAATGCCGTACCCGTAGCCGAATATACGCTGTCTCAGATTTTGTTCTGTTTGAAGGGAGGGTGGCATTACACCGAAAGTATCAAACGGGACAAACAGTATCCGCCTCGCCAGCATTTTCCGGGCAATTATCAAAGCACTGTTGGGCTGATTTCTCTCGGACTAATCGGGCGACGTGTCTGTGAACTCCTACGAAATTTTGACCTGCATGTGTTGGCCTATGATCCCTATGTTGATCCAAAGGTTGCGCGTGACCTCAGTGTCGAACTTTGCCCGCTAGACGAGATTTTTCGGCGCGCGAATGTTGTCTCTGTCCATACGCCCTGGCTGCCAGAAACTGAAGGCCTGATCACGGGTGAACACTTCGCGGTCATGCAGCCGAATGCCGCCTTTATCAACACCGCGCGCGGCGCTGTGGTCAGAGAAAATGAGATGATCGCCATCCTTGAGCAGCGTCAGGATTTGATAGCCGTGCTGGATGTAACCTATCCAGAACCGCCTGTAGCAGATTCGCCGCTGTTTACACTGCCAAATGTCGTTTTGACGCCACATATTGCAGGTTCGCTTGGCCGCGAAGCCCGGCGCCTGGGCGAAACCATGCTTGAAGAACTATCTCGTTATGTTCACGGGGAACCGTTTCGGTGGCGCGTGTCTCCGATGCAGGCGCGGGCACGTTCATCGTAATATGCTGAAGATTGAACGCGCTATCAGACAAGGCAAGTGTCAGGATCGGACATAAGGTTCTCTTGCGATTTTAGTGAAAAGGACATTAGGCCAGTACCCGGAGCCGCAAGAGATCGAAGTTAGCCCTGCCGAACATCTGGCGCTTTACGAATTTGATGCGATTCACGTGGCCTTCGACCATACCATTGCTGTAGGGTAAGGCAATGGCCGCTCTGACGGCGTCATAATCCCGCGCAATGCCACGGGCAAAAGAACGAACTTCTCGAAGTGTGGATTGAAGACTTTGCTGGAGCCATTCGCGAAACAAGTGGAGCAAGCCCTCACGCACAATCTTTCCAAAGCGTTGGGCTGTGGCAGTAGCGATACGGATGTCACCATGTAAATCGGGCAATGCGGAGCGTAGACGCTGGTCTTGCTCGTTCAGTTGGTCAGGTCGAGCCAGCAATAGCCAGGCAGCTCTGCGTGGGCTGAGTATGGGAAGGGCTACAGGAGCTTGCAATGCTGTTCGCAGGTAAGGTGGCAGCCCTTGCTCTTTGCGAACACGTGCCATGAACTCGGCGACGACAGAATGACTGCCAGTGAAGCCAAGGGCTCGAATGTCGAGCCACAACTGGCGAACTGTGCGTCGGCCATTTTGCCAATGTTCAAGTAGGTAAGCCTGGTATGGCAGCAGCTTGTTGAATCGATGCTGCCTGGGACGGTAAGCGGGCAGCGTGGTCAACTTGAGATATTTGCTCACCGTTTTGCGGTCCAGACCAGTACGCCTGGCAATTGCGCTGACAGTGCAGCCTTGCTTATGCAGCTCGTGAGTCTCCTGGAAGCGGGCGTAGCGGTGTGAATGAGGGTTAGCGCGCGGTTCGGCTCCTTCTGAAATGGCTGCTGATTGAGCCGGGATTGGCACAGGCTGTGTGGGACTAGCCATGAGGGATTGGGACAGCAGCTTCAATTCATGATGATGGTGCGCTAAAACACGGACTAACATCTCACCCAGGTTCTTCAGCAGATGCCAACGGTCAGCGACTTGAATGGCATTCGGAGCGCCCAGCCGCGCTCCTTCCGCGTATGCCTCAGCGCGGTCACGGCTAATGACCTCGACACCGGGATGCGCACGCAACCAGTCAGCCAGAACCTGTGTCTCGCGACCGGGCAGAATATCGACCACATCACCTGTTTCCAGATTAACCAATACTGTGCCATAGCGATGTCCTCGACGCATGGCCCAATCATCGACCCCTAAAACACGTGGTGTCGTGCGCTCTGGCGCGACTCCCTTGCGCAGGAGCCGCAGAATGGCCCAGATGCTGGTTTGTACTTGAAGAAGCCCCAGCAGACGTTTGCTCATTGAACTTCCCACCAGCAGTGCCACGGCTTGAACGACATTGCTGAGGCGACTCGTTTGCCGAGCATAGGGCTGCGTGAGTGCAGGGAGTCGTTCACTGAAAGTTTTTCGTGAACAGCAACTTGCTTTACAGAAAAATCGCCGTACTTCTAAAACAATCCTTCGCTATGACCACTACACGGCAAATCCTTCAGCCTGCGTTCATATCTACTATGCACACTCTGAGAGCGCACACCGCAGTAAACCTACAAGTTAGAAAGTCTTTGGAAAGATAACCGATAATAGAATGGGTGATAGAATTGGGAGTAGGAGGACAGTATGAGCCGTCAATCCTACACATCAGATTTAAGGGATAAGGAGTGGGCAAGACTAGCGGAACTTATTCCAGCACG
>DATGFK010000356.1:0-3289 GCA_035309185.1 Aggregatilineales bacterium | reverse complement strand
GAACTGGCTGCCGATTGGCGGCTTTGTGCGTCCGCTGGGCGAAGACTTTGTGAAGCCGGTTGGCGAAGAATCAACTGAAAAGGAGCGCCAGGCCTTTGAGGCCCACCAGTCTGCACTCGAAACAGAGGGGCAGAAGGTTGTTAAGACCAAGAGCCTGATGGAAGCCTCTCCCTTCCAACGGATCTTCTTCCTGGCGGCTGGCCCGTTTATGAACTTTGTCGGCGCGTTCGTGCTGCTGGTCGTCGCCGGGCTGCTGGGCCGCCCGACGCCCATCAGCCAGACCGTGGTGATCCTATCTACGGCCAACAACTCGCCCGCGCAGAACGTGGGCATTCAGCCGGGCGATCAGGTGTTGACGGCCAATGGCAAGCCCGTTGCGCTGCTGTCTGACCTGGATCAGGCCATCAAAGATTCGGCGACTCGTCCCCTCCAGTTAACACTGAAGCGCGGCGATCAAACCGTTTCTATTAGCGTGCCACCTGCCGATGTGCCCTTCAATTCAGGTGCGAATGGCGTCGTTGATGGCGTGGTCGTAACAGACGTTGCACTGGGATCGCCTGCTGCTGCGGTGCTCAAGGAAGGGGATCGTATCGTCCAGGTAGACGACGTGAAAGTCACTTCTAACGATTCGCTGCGGAACTACGTGAATGCTCACGCGGGCAGTTCCATCGCGCTCACCGTTGAGCGGAGCGGGCAAGAGCTACAGTTGACTCTGATACCACGCCAGAATCCGCCGATAGGGCAAGGGGCAATGGGCGTTCAAATCAGCGCCGCCCCCTACGATGAGACGTTTGGTCTGTTAGCGGCTGGCATGAACCAGGTCACAAAGACGATTCCAGAGTCCATTTTCAAAGCCATTCCCGACGCCTGGGCGGACGAAAGCAATATCCTCGGACAGATTGTGAACACGCCATTGATGCTACTGCGCGGCCAGCTATCCGCGCAGGATGCGCGTCCGGTGAGCGCGGTGGGCATCGCGCAGATGGCGGGACAGGTCGCCCAGCAAAGCGCTGACACGGGGGCGGCCTTCCCGTTCCTCAGCTTTGCGGCAGCTATCAGCATTGCGCTGGGTATCACCAACCTGCTGCCGATCCCGGCACTGGACGGTGGCCGAATCGTGTTTGTTCTGATCGAACTAATCCGCGGCAAGCCGATGGACCCCGAACGCGAAGGCATGATCCACCTGGTCGGGTTAATGCTGCTGCTGGGCCTGATGGTGATCCTGGTCGTGAACGACCTTCACAACCCGATTTCGCTGGGCCTGCCGAGGTAAGACTCAAGCCAAAACTACGTCTATGTATGAGCATAAATGGACGATAGGGAAACAAGAGGGGGATAGGCCGAAGCTATGGCAAAGACTGTAAAAACAGCAAAACCCGCAAAACTCACGTTAGATGAAGCACTGCGTCGGATTGCAGATATGGATATTCCGCTGCCTGCGGAGGCGATTTACCGGCTATCAGACCTGAATGCGGACGACGTCAAGCAGTTGCAAGGCGCGTGGGGCGGTCTGCCGGTCGAGCGGCGACGCCAGCTCATCGTGCGCCTGACGGAAGTGTCCGAGACGGACTTCGATACTGACTTTACGGCGCTGGCGCGATTGGCCCTGACCGACCTGGACGACCAGGTGCGTGAATCTGCCGTCGAGGCGACGTGGGCCGACGAGACAACCGATATGGCGACCCGGCTGATCGCGATGGCATCCGGTGATTTGGCCGCGCCGGTGCGGGCGGCAGCGGTGGGCGCGCTGGGACGCTACATCCTGCTGGACGAACTGGGCAAGTTCAATGCAGACGTCGGACGCCGGGCGCAGAATATGGCGCTGAAGCTCCACCAGGATACGGCACAGGATGTAAACGTCCGCCGCCGCGCGCTGGAAGCCATCGCCAATTGTAGTCGAGAGGGCGTCGAGAATCTCATCGAGGCGGCATACGCCGACAAGAACGCCGATATGCGGGCCAGCGCCATTTACGCGATGGGCCGCTCGTGCGATTCGCGCTGGGAAGCGATTGTCCTGCGTGAACTGACCAACAAAGACCCGCAGATTCGCTTCGAGGCGACTCGAACGGCGGGTGAGCTGGAAATGCGCAAGGCGACACCGCAGTTGGGCAAGGCGTTGCACGACGATGATCGCGAGATCATGGAGATGGCGGTATGGTCGCTGGGTGAGATCGGCGGGGACGAGGCCCGGCGATTGCTGGACGAGATGATGGAAGAGGCCGACCATCGCGGCGACGATTCGCTGGCCGAGGCCATTGATGAAGCCATGCAATCGGCCAGCCTGGTTGGCGAAGACCTCGTAATCTAAAGGAATCAGCGTAAGGGCACGGCAAAGTCGTGTCGGCGTGGTTGCATAGGCTAAAGAGGGCTGGATTGTTCCGGCCCTTTGTGATTCCTATTGAGAGGCTATTGAAGAACGTTTGTTGACTACCAGACTTCCTCGCCAAAATAGATGGGCAACCGCTCAAAACTTTCCCGTCCCTGTCGCCCTTTTTCTGACAGGAAAAGCATGAATGTCGGTTCAGTGTAGACATTCGGATAAGCTTTTTTGCCATTGTAGAGCCTGACTGTGGGCATAGGCAGAAAGCCGAACTTCTCATAAAAGCCCCGTTGGAGCGAAGTAAAAACGACAATATCCCCGTCGCCTCGCTCGATAAAATCTTTGGCGGCCTTCACTACCTGCGCGCCGAAACCCTGCATCCGGGCTGAGGGGAACGTGAATACCCCGCTCAATCCATACATTTTGTAGATTTGCCCTTCGTGTTCTAGCATTTTCCAGACGACGCCTGCAAAGGACAGCAGAAGCTTGTCTTGTGTCATGGTGACAGCGGCGAGGTGATGTTCTTCAGGAGCGATCCAATCCCGGTACAGGTTGTTTCCGGCAAAGCCGTCAGGCCAGTGGGTGCGGAGAAAAGACAGCGCCTGCCATCGCAAATGGTCGGGCAGTTGGCCGTGCGGATAAATCTGTAGCTGTGGCATGGTGGAGTCCTGTCGCTCAATCCACGATCAGCGAGGCGTCGCCCAGGCTGTAAAAGCGATAGCCGTCCTGGATCGCCGTTTCGTAGGCGCGCAACATCAGGTCGCGCCCGGCAAAGGCGCTGACCAGCATCAGTAGGCTTGACTTCGGCAGGTGAAAATTCGTGATCATGGCGTCCACCACGCGGAAGGGATCGCCGGGTTTTATGAATAGATCGGTCTGGCGGGCAAAGGCGACAACTGGACGCCAGGGACAGGAATCCTGGCCCGATTCGCCAGCCGAGATCATCGCCGCCGTTTCGAGGGTGCGCAC
>DATGFK010000355.1:0-7210 GCA_035309185.1 Aggregatilineales bacterium | reverse complement strand
ACGATCCTGGCCGCTGTAGTCGGCGTCCCATATCCGATCCAGCAGATCGGCGCGATCAAAGACCTGTCCGGGATGGCGCATGAACAATTGAAGCAGGTCAAATTCGGTGCGGCTCAAATCGAGTTTTTCGCCGTGCAGGCTCACCGTGTGCGTCACCGCATCCAGGGACAGCGCCTGATAGTGCAGGGCGTGTGACTCGCCCGCCTGTTCAGTCTTGACCAGTTGGGCGATCAATTCGACGCGGCGCAGCATGGCATGGGTTCGGGCCAGCAGTTCCCGCATACTGAACGGCTTGATCAGGTAGTCATCCGCGCCAACTTCCAGGCCCACCACGCGATCAATCTCCTGGTCGCGCCCGGTCAGCATCAGCACAGGCGTCGGCGAAAGCTGGCGCATCCGCCGCAGCACTTCCAGGCCATCCACGTCAGGCAAACCCCAATCCAGGATCACCAGGTCGGGATGCTCCCTGGCATGTTGTTCAATCGCCATCAGGCCGTTATCGGCAACGCTGACCTCATAGCGAGCTGCCGCCAGTTCCCTGGCGATCCATTGTGCCAGTTCGGCAGAATCTTCGACTAATAGAATCTTGGACATTGCCAAACACTAATCCGGCTCAGGCATAATTATTGTTAGCCTTATTATAGCCGGATCAGCATTTTGGCCTAACTTTGACCGCACGCCTGTAGCACAAACTTTGATGCCTTCGCAAAAGCACGGGCGCACGACTCTCTATCAGTTTTGCAAAACGTGCGATCAGTGCCGCTTCTTTTGCTCACGGGCTTCACGCTTGGCGCGCGCCCGCTCCAGAATTTCCGCGATTTCCTGGCGGTCAGACGGGGTTTCTATTCCCACCGGTTTCGCGGCTGCCGAGGCTTCTGAAGCCTGAACCGCTGGCATCTCCTGAGTTAACGTTCGCGTGGCATCCGGCGAACTGGCCGGCGGCACCTGGGACAGTACCTGGGTCTGCTTGATCGCCTGGGTGCGTTCCCAGTACAGCCAGTTGTAGTAAATACTCTTGCCCGCTTTTTGGGCTTCCTCGCGCAGCTTCGGCTCCGGGTCGCTGCCGTAGCACATGGCAAGGTGCGGCAGTGCCCGTGGATTATTGAAGCCCTTTAACTCGACAACGGCAGTCTGGCGCTTCTGCGGATCGCTGTCTTTGAGCCGCTTCAGCCAGATCTCAATATCGTGATCGGAGGGCCGTTGCGGTGGAATCGGCTGCAAGCCGATCTGCGGGCGAGTCTCGCCCAGGCTCGATGCCGCCGCGCTGACCGCGCCGCCCATGCTCGACGCGACAACCGACGCGCCAAAGGAGCTACCGCCCACCATCGAGGCCAGCGCGCCAGCGGCGAGTGCCATGCCTGCCTTGCCAGCCGTCGAATCCTTGCGATCCCGAATTGTCTGGGCTTCGGCCTGAGCGCGGGCAAGAGCCATGCGCTTTTCATCCTCGATCTCCGCCGCAGATTTTTCCAGGTGCAGCCGGAACTGTGCCCTGATGCCTGCGTCGGTGCTGTGGCCGCGCTTTTGCGCCTCCGTCAGCATTCGACCGGTGCGCTTGATCTCTTCCACGACAGCGGGATGATTCTCCCATTGAAGCATTTCGCGCAGAACGGGCAGCGCTTCCACCTCTTCAACCATCGCCAGCACGTATAGCGCCCGAATGCGGGCAGCCGGTTGAGGGTCTTTCAATCCCACGAATAATGCCTGGATGCTCATAGTCATCCTTCTGGTCTTATTGTCTGCGCCAAGTGTACTCCATTTTTGCCACCGCGCGATCTGGTATTTGCACAATTGCAGCGCGCCGATTAATACAAGCAAAATCACGCTTGTCGAGAATTGATCCCCCTTGCGCACGGGTATTGCGCAGTTTTGCAGAAGAGGGTAACAATTGGCAAGTACATTCTCTGCCAGCCTGGAATCGCTTTCGCCCAGATCGGGAATCCGAATGCGCCAGTTTATGACGCCTTGATCGAGAGAAAATGATGCAAAAACTTTACAACGAATTGGCGATCTGGTGGCCCCTGGTTTCGCCGCCAGCGGAATACGCCGAAGAAGCAGCATTTTTCCTGCCCTTGTTGTCGCCAGTCACAGCTCACCCACCAGTCACCTTACTCGAACTCGGCAGTGGGGGTGGCAATAATGCACTGCATATGAAGTCAGCATTCGCGTCAGTAACACTTGTCGATCTGTCTCAGCAGATGCTTGATGTCAGCCGACAGCTCAATCCAGACTGCGAACATCTACAGGGTGATATGCGCACCCTGCGGCTGGGGCGAACCTTTGACGTGGTTTTCGTCCACGATGCAATAGACTATATGACGACACTCGATGCGTTGCGGCAGGCGCTCGACACTGCATTTGTACACTGCAAAGCCGGTGGAATGGCACTGTTTGTCCCTGACCACGTGCGTGAAACATTCGAATCAACGACAGATCACGGCGGCGTGGATGGGGAGGGACGTGGCGCGCGCTATTTGGAATGGAGTTACGATCCTGACGAGAGTGATAGCACGTATATCAGCAATTACATTGTTGCCTTTCGAGAAGATAAGCAGCCCGTGAAAGTGGAACATGACGAGCACGTGTTAGGGTTATTTGCCACCGATGAATGGCTCAGCCTTCTGAGTGAAACAGGCTTTAGCGCCGATTTTGAGATTGATCCTTTCCAGCGCCATGTTTTTGTTGCGCGTAAGCCCGCCTCGATCTAAGTCTACGGTAGATATTGGTGCAGAAGCGCGCAGCAAGGTTTTTCCTGACGAGCACAAATTCTGAAGATGAGCTGATCTTCTGTATCCCTCCAGGAGGAGGGATGGTTATGAATACACGCCTGTGGCAAGCTGAAACCATTCAGGCCTTTAGCAACTATTTCCAATCCAGGCAAGCGGTAAAAGCCGCGATCCTCGTCGGCTCCAACGCAAATGCCTCTGTTGACTCCTGGAGTGACGTGGATTTAGTGTGCGTCGTGGACAGCCTGCACGTGGATGAGTTTTTCCCCGACACACACTGGCTGGCGGCTTTTGGAGATATTTTCGGCATTGAACAATCTACCAGATCGTTCACACGAGTCACCCGCGTCTGCTTTGCCGATTTTCGCCGGGTCGATCTGGTCTTTATGCCGGAGAGCGCGCTCAGCAGGCCAGAAAATTGGCGTTACTCACTGCTTGAAAGTCACGTGCTTTTTTCCAGATCAACCGCTGTAGACATCGCTCTCAGGGCTGGAACCGTTGCTCAAGCGGCCCTGCCTGCCTTCGATGAGCAACAGTTTGAAAGTATGGCCCAACGATTCTGGTTCAAAGCGGCAATCGCCGTCGCGAAAGTGAGGCGCAACGATCTGCTAATCGGCCTCCACCTGGCACTGGATTTGGCCCGCGATTGCCTGGTACTCGCCATGATGCTTCGCGACGTTGCGGCTGGCACCCATATCCATCGCTACGGGGGGCCGTACAACGAAGTTATTGGGCAAATCGGCATGGGGACTTTTCAACCTACAGCGCAAGGTATCCTCGATCTCGTCGTGCAATGCGCCTTAACCTTCGACAACCTCGCCATCCGTCTCCAACCCACCTATCGCCGTAAGGCTGAATGGGTACAAAAGTGGCTCACGCATGACTAAAGCCTGCGCTAACATTACAGATCACACGCCGCGCTTTAATATTGGCTGAGCAAATACTATCCTGCAAAAGAACCTGTAAAAAAGCAGGGTACCAATGTCCTGTTTTCGTTACCTGCCCTACTGATACTCGGTTACACTTAAGTCAAGTCTCTAATGAGTCCGTCATTGTCCTCAGCATTGCCGTTCTACAGAAATCATTCGCGTTGGACAACCTGGAATCCGATAAGGAGGAAATGGATGTACAGAAAACGCCTGGCTGTAGTTCTGGCGCTGGCGCTCGTGGTCATGTCGCCAAGTGTCGTATCGCTGGCCTCCGACTCTCGCGCCGTCAGCGCGCAGAGTCAGACCCCGCAGCCGCTGTACTTCGGGGTGATCGGCGCGGCGGATAGCCCCACGGCGCTTGGCGTCACGCTGGCCGTGCAGCGTGTCAGTGCTTTGGGCGCCTTGACTACGCCCGATGGCAACTCGTATACCCTTAAGGTCGTGACCGCTGATGCGGCCAACGCCACTGATGTTGCCAATGCCATCACGCAGTTGAAGAAAAATAACCTGGCTGCCATCTTCGGCCCTGACGACGACAAGTTGTTGACGGACAGCCTGCCCGCGCTGCAAAGTGCCGGTGTACCCGTTTTCACAGGCGCCACTACGATGGCATTCAAGGGCAGCGGACTGCTCTTCCGCACCCGTGCAAACGATAGCTGGCAGATGGGCGCGCTGGCCCAGGTCATGACCAGCGATCTCAAGAGCAAAAAGGTTGCCATTTACCAGGGCAGTCCGGATGCCAGCAGCGCTGTAACGGAACTGGTCAATGCGCTGACACGCCTCGGTATTCCGCCCAGCCCCCCGGTCATCCAGCAGGCGGATGGCAAAACCGCCGACGCGGTGAAGGTGCTGATGGGCAACCAGCCGGATATGATTGCTGCTTTCGGCACGACAGCGGCGGTGGCCGACGTGTACCGCACCCTGCGGGCCAATGAGTACACGGGTCAGTTTGCCACCACCAGGGCCGACAACACGGCTTTCATCCAGGGACTGCCCGTCGAACTACGGGCTGGAATCTACGGCGTGACCACCTGGGCCTATTCCTGGCAAGACCCGGACAGCCAGACTTTCACGCGCGATTACGTTGATCTGTTCGGCACGATCCCGCAGCCCTTGAGCGCGGCGGGCTACGACGCGGCAGTTGCCGCCTACTTCGCGATGAAGAAGAGCGGCATTGCCCCTGATGTCCTGGGGAGCGCAATCCTGAAGCTCGCCAAGACGAATTCATTGCAAGGGACATTTAATCCCACGCTCGGCAATAACGATCTGTCCTCCACGGTCTCAGTGGTGCTGACCAACCAGTACGGCGCACCGACGATCCTGGCGCGCTTTGATGATACCGGACGGCTCAAGCTCATTGACATGACGCCGACCTTCACGCCGGGGCCGCCGACGGCCACGCCGAACGGTGTGGTGGCAACCACCAAGAGCACACTCAACGTGCGCAGCGGGCCGGGTGAGAACTATCCGGTAATTGGACAGCTCCGCAAAGGTGAGCAGTACCAGGTCATCGGGGCCAGTGCGGATTTCCGCTGGCTGGTGATTGACTTCCGCGCGGCCAACGGTTGGATAATCGCAACTGGCGTGGATATTTTCGGCAACCTGAACACGGTACCGATTGTCCCAGCGCCGCCAACACCGACGCCGCTGCCCGCCACCGCTACGCCCACGCCCACACCGCTGGCCGACATCATCCTGGTCAGCGCCACGATCAATCCGCCCATCCCGGCGCCGGGCCAGCCCTTCGTGGTCTCCGCCGTGATCCGCAACAACGGCCTGGCCGATGCGCCTGCCTTCGCCGTTGCCACGACCTTCCAGCCCGGCAACGTCTACAGCGCTCAAAATATCCCTGGCCTGGCTGCTGGTCAGCAAACAACTGCCAACCTGAACGGGACAATCTCCGACTGCGCGATTCAAACGGTCGCCATCGTCCTCGACCTGAACAACCAGGTCAATGAGAGTCCGGAAGGCCGCGCCAACGACAAGCCGACCTTCGCTTACCGGATCGACCACTCGTATTTGGCTCAGGGGCATCAAAATATTGCGGCCCCTAGCACCGCCGATTTTGATGGCGGGGGGGCCGACGTAAGCTGGGATGGCACGAACCTCACGCCTGCTCCGCCCAGCCAGATCGGCGTCCTGAGCGGGATAGACTTCACGAATGTGACGTGGTGTACACTGACTTCAAGCACGGTGCATAGCGTACCGATCAACAAGAGCAGTATGCCGCCGGGGGCGCTGGTCGCCATGTATACCAATACTGGAAAGCGCGGAATCCTGCGCATCACGGGCTACAGCGGCTCGACCATGCAGGCCGACTACTACGTCTACAATCCGTAAAGATTGACCTCAACCTCTCGCCCGTGTCACGGGCGAGAGGGAACCCAGGGCGAACTTTCCACCATTTCGCGCACCTTGCTGCGTTAACTTGTGGCAGTTAATAAACCACCTATACTCGACTGTAACCCTTTATGGTTTACCTGGAGGTTTAATATGCCAATTTCAGTGCGGTGGTCACGCACTCTGATTCTATTGGTGATCCTGGTCATCGTCAGTGCGTCCCCTCTGGTTTTAAGCGCGCAGCAAGATACTGGCGTAACGGCGACTGTCTCCGCCAATATTGCCAGCTTACAATCTGGGCCTGGACTGGACTTCCCATCGGTTGGAACCGCTACGTCGGGGCAGCAATTTCCCGTGTTGGGGCGAGCACATGGCTCAAATCGCGTGTGGTATGAGGTCAGGCTGCCTGCGGGCGGCACGGCCTGGCTTTCTGAACGGATCGTTCTTATCAACCCCTCGCCCGATGGGCTACCCTGGCTCGGCGACAACCTCGCCAAAACTCCGCTCGTGATGGATTGTGGGAAATATCCCCCGCTCCTCTTCGTGGGAGCTTTCGCGCAGGTCATCAGTGATCAAGGTGTCGTGCTGTATAGCGAGGCAGGTCTTGGCAAACCAGGCGTCGGCGGCGTGGCATCGAAGGGCTATGTGCAAATTCTGAATGGGCCATTCTGTACTGCCTTCAGCCCCAGCCGCTATCAGATTCAGTGGCGTGTCGTCAACCAGGCCGGGGTTATCGGCTACATGCTGGAAAGTATGCCTAACGGGCAAGATCCGTTTGTCAAACTGACCACAGATGTATCAAGCCCAGATTTTCCAGCCGTTGCTACGCCTGCCCCGACCGAAGATGCCAGCACGAGCAGCGGCGTGTCGAACGCGCGGCCCGAAAACTTGACCGATGCGGACATTCAAACCGTAAAAGATATATTCGCTGCGGTTCAGAACCAAAAGTATTCGCAGGCAGACGTCACGTACCTGCTGCAACAATTCGTGAATAGCCATAACGCGGCAAGCCTGGCCTGGATTGTTCGTCATATCCCGATTTACAATGGCCGCGATGGCGTCTGGTACAGTTTCGACATGTTTCAGGATTACTCGCTGATGAACTTCAGGATCAATTCCGATCTCGACATCAAGCCGGTTGATACCACTATCGGGATCTTGTTTGGCCGCTACGCGACCGAAAACGACATTCTCAGTGTGATGGGCTGCGGCTGACGC
>DATGFK010000354.1:0-2319 GCA_035309185.1 Aggregatilineales bacterium | reverse complement strand
CTCGACAGGCCCAACTTTGCAGTAGCAAAGCCAATGTAAAATGGCCCCGCCATCGCAAACAAACTGGTCAACATCCGGGTGAGGATCATTGAGCGAAAGGGGACATCTGCTTTCAGAACGCGCCCCAATAGTGGCAGGTATTCCCTGAAAGACGGAATCCTATCCACGCTTTTGCCCCCAGGCAATTCATGGATGAACAGCGTCGGGACTGTGGACATCGCAAACAACACTCCGGCGGCTCCGAACAACAGGGCGTAATTGTTGGGGAAGGTCGGACCGTTGTTGCTCAGGATTAAGCTGATCAGCGGGGCCAGTCCGAGCATGATCACGCCTGAACCGGCTGCCATAATGCCGAACATCCGGGCGCGCCACCGCTCATCAAGGCTCGTGCCGGTCAGGTCGGCCCACGGCACGCCCACGATGCCATCGCCCAACCCCGCAATTGCATAGCAGATCAGGAAGGCCAGTAAGATAGCCTCTGGTCTATCTCTCCCCAGCAGTATCGTGATCACAGCAAAGGTCAAAATGACGAAGCGCACGGGGATATTTGGCCCGACAAACCACCACTTTTTTCGTTCGGCGCGGACAATATGACGAGCTATGAACAACTGTGGGAGTGTCCAGCAAATGTCGAATAAACTCCCGGAGAGACCGATCAGGATTTCAGAATTCGTCAGATGGCGCACAAAATCGGGAATGACTGTTGTGGGGCCGATAATGCCCATCGCCACAGAGAACAAAATGCCGTCGGTCAGGAAAAAGAAGAAATTGCGCCGATAGAACCGTTCCGGGTTTGACTGCGTAAAGGTCGGTGTAGAAGCCTCAATCATGCAACCCTGCTTTCGTTAGTTCGGGAGATTGTGCATATAGCCAACCATTCTCGCAATACCAAATCTAGAAACTGCGCTGAGCGCAGCAGGAACACGAAAGTTTCCAGATATCTCTTCACAAGCTGATGGCAACAGCATCTGCTGGATCGAGTGTGTAACCGGCAGACAGCAATGGATCACGCTTGACGATCAGGCACGGGTGTGCTAACATCGCTTACAACAATCGAATAGAAAGAACTCATCAAGAGCGGTGGAGGGTACGGCCCTGTGAAACCGCGGCAACCCCTGAAGCGTCGGGAAGGTGCCAACTCCGGCAGGTATCTGACAGATGAGGATCGCGAATTGTGATCACGCACCCCTTCTGTCTGACGAAGGGGTTTTTGTTTACCTGCCCGTGCTATCTTTTGTATTGTAAAGTGCCGGGATCAGTCAAGGAGCGAGAGCATGGAAACGACATCAAAAACGCAGGAAAAGGCGACTCTGCGTTACCTGGAAGGCCTCAACGATCACGTGCTGATCTTTGACGGGGCTATGGGAACGAGCATCCAGCGTTATCAACTGACGGCGGACGATTTCGGCGGCGAGAAGCTTAATGGCTGCAACGATTATTTGGTCATCACCCGTCCCGACGTGATCGAAGCCATTCACGCGAGCTTCCTGGCCGTGGGCAGTGAGGTGATCGAGACGAATACCTTCCGCTCCAACCGCATTACGCTGGCCGAATATGGCTTGCAGGATCGCGTGATCGAAATTAACCGCGCTGCGGCGCAGTTGGCCCGGCGTGTGGCCGATCGCTACGGCGCCGAGACGGGCCGGGCGCGCTTCGTGGCCGGAAGCATCGGGCCGTCAGGTAAATTGCCCTCCTCGGATGACCCGGACATGTCCAACGTCGGCTTCGATGAACTTTCCAAAGTGTTTTACGAGCAAGCGCAGGGTCTGGTCGAGGGCGGCGCTGATGTGCTGCTCGTGGAAACCAGCCAGGACATCCTCGAAGTCAAGGCGGCGGTCAACGGGATTACCCGCTACTTCGCGGACAGCGGTAAGCGCGTGGCGCTTCAGGCGCAGGTCACGCTCGATGTAAGCGGGCGGATGCTGCTGGGGACGGATATTGCGGCAGCGCTGGCAACGCTCGAAGCCCTGCCCATTGACGTGATCGGCCTGAACTGTTCAACTGGCCCCGAACACATGCGGGAGCCGATCCGATATCTGACCGAACACGCTACCAAGCCGATCAGTGTGCTGCCCAATGCCGGGTTGCCCATCAACGTGGACGGCGAAGCGGTCTATCCGATGGAGCCGGAGCCGTTCGCCAAAATGCTGGCAGAATTCGCCGAGTGGGGCGTGAGCGTGGTCGGCGGCTGCTGCGGTACGACACCCGACCATCTTGCCAGGGTCATCGAAAAAGTTGGTCCGGCCCGACCGCAGAAAGTTCGCGAACCGGAAACTGAACCACACGCTTCGTCCGGTATGCGCGCCACGGCTCTCATCC
>DATGFK010000353.1:0-3822 GCA_035309185.1 Aggregatilineales bacterium | reverse complement strand
GATTTGGGTGCTAATTACTTTGACCAACGCAAAGCCGAAGCCGTTCAGACCCAACTCGTCAGACGCCTTGAGCGTCTCGGCTTCAAAGTTACCCTGGAAGCTCAGCACGCTGCTGCTTAGTCCGTCTATTTTCGTAGGAGTATCATCAGAATTGTGTTACATGTAGAGTCTTATATCATGAATCGTACCAAAATAGGTGCATTCCAAATTGGTCGGGAAAAGGATAGACTGGAAAGGGGAATGGACACAAGGAATATTCGGTGGCTAATCTCACATATATTGCGTTACCGTTTTTGAAATCTTCCTTTCATAGAGCACGACATTACCGTCTTGTTTTACTTATCCTTGGCCTCAGCGTGCTGCTGTTTCCAGGGGCGTCGCGCAGTTTTGCTCAGGGGACACCCGGCGTCCCTTCGCCAAATTTCGATGCGGCGACTCAAGCCCGGATTGCGCAGGCGGACCACGTCGTCTTCCTGATTCCATTTTCGCACTGGGATACCGACTGGCACCAGACCTTTGACGCCTACAGCAAACTTTCCGATCAAAATATCCTGAAGGCGATCCAACTGGCAAAACAGGCTCCTCAGTTTCGCTACACACTGGAACAGGTCCTGTTCGTGCAACACTTCTGGGATAACCACCCCGAAGCGCGAGAGGACCTGAAAGCACTCGTTCAGAAGCGCCAGATCACTTTTGCCTGGGGCGGCATCACGCAGCCTGAAACGAGCCTGGTCGCGCCAGCTATCCAACTGCATAACCTTGAACTCGGCAAGGACTGGATTACACAGACCTTTGGGGCAGCTTACGTGCCCCGCACTGCCTGGCAGTCGGATGCGTTCGGCAATTCGGCAGCCTTCCCCACGTTTCTGAGCCAATTGGATGTCCCTTACCTGTTCATTGGACGCTGGCAGGGACGCTGTGACCCGGATTACCAGAAATGTATCCCACATCCGCCCGCATTCTATTGGACAAGTCCTGCGGCGCCGCAAGGCATCGCCGGGCGCGTGCTGACGACGTATATCTCCTACGAAAGCGCCTGGGACGACATCTACCATCGCACCGACCCCGCGTTGCAGCTCAAGGAGCTGCGCAACACGACTGATGCCGAATTCAAACAGACCGATTCGAAATATCTGTTCTTGCCGGTGGGCTTCGACTTTGCCGATCCGCAGGCCAACCTGGTATCGCTCGTGGACGAGTGGAACGCGGCAGATCAGCATACCATCCTGGTTATGTCCGATCCGGATAGCGCGTTTGAATATCTGGCGACCCAAACGCTCCCGGAGATCACCACGGATCTCAACCCGATCTGGCAGGCATTCTACGACACCCGGCCCGACGCCAAGATTGCCGACAAGGAATCTGAATACTACCTTACCGCCGCCGACAAATTTGGACTGCTCGACAGCCAACCCACGCCCACTGCCTGGAATGAGGCTGCCCTTAACGCCCATTATGATAACGTGGCAGGCGTTGGCTTCGATTCGGTGTGGCAAAGCAGTCAATATCCCCGCTTTCAGCAAACCATCGCCGATGCTCAAGAGTCGCTGGCGGGCAGGCTTGCGTCCATTGCCAACCGTGTCAGTTCGCCGTTAGTCGTCTTTAACCCCTCCTCCTGGCCGCGTTCGGAAGTCGTCGAATTGACCGGCAGTGTACCCGATCCAGCCAGTCTGCCAGGCATCGTTCAGCGCATTTATGGGAATGACATTGCCGTGCTTGTCCAGAATGTGCCGCCTGTCGGCTACAAAGGCGTGAGCAGCGAAATCACGTCTTTTGATCTGGGGATCAAAGTGACACACAAGGGCCATCAGGTCACGCTCAGTAATGGCCTGGTATCAGTGACCGTTGACGGCGACCAGGGCGGTGCCTTTTCCAGCCTGGCACTCACGCCAGGCGGCGGAGCAGCACAGGAGATTCTCACTGCGCCCGGCGACGACATCACCTATTTGTCCGATAGTGGGGACGTATACGGGGCTTTCTTCGGGGCAGAGGTCGGGCGCGAAAGCAAAGTCCATGCAGACCTGACCGTGGAGGCAAGTGGGCCTCTCCTGGCGCGTGTCGTGGCGGTATTTACGCTCGGCGGGCAGCAGATCGTCAAGAAAGTTACACTGCGCGCTAACGACCCGTTGGTGGCCGTAGACCTGGACATCAGCACGCTGCCCAACACGACTGCGCTTTCGGAAACACCAACGGTTCTCAGCACGAATATGCGCACCGATGATCTGGGCTTTGGCGCTTTTACCCATGCCATTGATCCCAACCCCATCGTGTCTGGCGACGTAACTTACCGCCGTCCGATCTTTTATCCGATCACCTATTGGAGCGATGTTTCAAGCGGGGGAGCCGGACTGACCCTGATCACACACGGTTTGCAGGGCGTGGCAGGCGGCGCAACCCGCAGCGTCATGCTCGTGCGAGAGGTCACCAGCCGCGATGAGGGCGTTACCGATCCTGGCGTTCATCATTTGCATTATGCGTACCTACCTCACGTGGGCACAGCCACCGATGCCCAGCCCTGGCTGGCCGCTTACGCCTTCAACCAGCCGCTGATCGCCGCCTGGCATATCGCCAATGGGATCGAAGTGCAGCTCCCCTACGATTCGACGGGCGGGCGCCAACTCCAGAATCTGGCTGCCGCGCCCGCCTTACCAGCCACGATGAGCCTGCTGTCTGCTGACAATGCCGTCATCGCGGACGTGATTCGCCAGGGCGATCAAGTCGAGGCGCTTGCCATCAACTACAACCTGGAGTCGCCGGCTACCCTGCACTTTGGCAATCAATCCGTTCCAGTGCCTAAAAGCGTATTTACGGTTATGCCTATAACACCCGCGCCCTAGCATGTTCCTGAAACATCCCATACGATGGTTAATACTCCTGGGATTCTTCAGTTTAGGGATCTATCTCCTGGCGGCCCACCAGATGCCTTTTCGCGCGCCGCACATGGATCTGAGCTTTTTTATCTTTTTCGGCGCATTGTTTGTCCTTTACGCGCTGGCAACCTGGATCGTCTTGCGCGCCGCGCCAATGGGCCGAAGCGCCCTACCACTATTGTTCGGCTTTGCTATCGTGTTCAATGCGGCGCTGCTGCCCAGCATTCCAAATCTCTCGGATGATATGTACCGGTACATCTGGGATGGCCGCGTACAGGCGAGCGGATTCAACCCCTACCGCTATGCCTCCGATGCACCGGAACTCATATTGCTGCGCGACGCGGAAATATGGGCACGCATGAATCGCCGGGGCGCGACGACCATCTATCCACCCGGCGCCCAGCTCGTTTTTGCGATAGGGTGGCGATTGGTTGGGGACAGCATCCTGGCTTTCAAAATCCTGTTTGTTTGCGCCAGCTTTATCTGTGCAGCGTTGCTGGTGCAACTATTGAAGCGATTGGGGCAAGCGCCAGAACGGGTTATCCTCTTTTTGTGGGGTCCGCTGCTGATCTTTGAGATCGCGCATTCAGGCCACGTGGACGCGCTGTATTTACCGCTGATCGTTGCCGCGCTCCTCGTGCGGGCCGCCAGTCCCGCAGATCGCGTAGAGTGGCGCTACGAAGGGGCGCTCGGCATCCTGATAGGGCTGGCAATCCTTGTGAAACTGTACCCGGCCATCCTCGTACCACCGCTGTGGGCTTTGCGCGATTCGCAAGGGAAGCGGCGCTGGCGACTGGCCTTCCCGCTGACGACTTTGCTTGTCACAGGACTGGGTTACTTGCTGTACATTGCGCCGGGCGTGAATACGCTGGGCTTTTTGGCGCGCTACACGCAGGAATTCTTCAACATCGGGCCGCTCCCGTTGGCGCTCAACCACTGGTCAGAAGGCAAC
>DATGFK010000352.1:0-3154 GCA_035309185.1 Aggregatilineales bacterium | reverse complement strand
ACCAGATGGCAGGCAGCACGGATGTGATCACGCTGCACGGCGACATCAACCGCCACAAGTGTTTTGACGACTGCCAGGGCGATCCGACTCTGGTTGACGTGAGCCAACTGACCTGGGATCACGAATCGGGGCCGCCGCACTGCCCGCACTGCGGCGCTTACGTGCGGCCTGACGTGGTGTGGTTTACCGAACGCCTGCCGCTGGGCGCACTGAGCCGTGCCGAGCAGCTTACCGACAGTGCCGATGTGATGCTGGTGATCGGCACATCGGGCATGGTGCAGCCTGCCGCGCTGCTCCCTTACCGCGCCAAGCGCTACGCCGACGCCTATCTGATCGATCTGAACCCCAACGAAGACGAGATCGCCGCCTTTGCCGATCTGCACATTGCCGCGCCGTCCGGCGAAGCGCTCCCGCTGATCGTCGAGGCGATGCGAAAGATTCCGTAGCACGCTCTACCCAACTTCCCTCGACCTGCTACAATACGCTCCGCAACGCTCATATCAAATGGATAGGATTCATGCGTAAATCGTTCATCTTTGTCTCGCTGTGCCTGTTCCTGGCTGCCTGCCAGGGCGCTTCAACTCCCGTGCCCGTTGATCCCAAGGCGGCGGCGCGCAAATATCTCGACGGCCAGAACAAGCAGAGTGTCCAGATCACGAACGTCGTTTCCGGTAATACGAAGGCGATCAAAGGAGCCGATGGCCTATGGTGCGTCGAGACGGACGAAAAGAACGCCGACGGCGTGACCACGCTCCTGACCGTCTTTAGCAAGGCTGGCGCGGTAACGGTGACTCCGATGGACAGCGAGTACGAGTGGGATCTCAACGGCTGCCCACGCCAATGATCCACAAGCCAGGAATCAGGCCATGACAACCTACAGCGATCAAGTTAAAAGCCTGGACGCCTCCATTGACGGGGAGTTCTGGAAGAATCCCAGCGGCATCGAAGTCGCCTTCGATACGCTCAAATTCCTCTACATCCCCGATCACGTGATGAGCTACCTGGCGGCGCAGCTTGCCCGCGCCGTGTATCGCCACCAGATTGATAGCATCGCTACCAAAGAGCAGATCACGCACGCGGTGATGATCACGATGGGCGGAATGCTGCCGGGCGTCCTGTTACACGATCACCTGGCCTGGACGCTCAACAAGAACATCCCGCCGATTGCCTTTGGGACGATGGGCGTCAAATATTACGCCGGGCCGGGCGAGCCGTTGGACAAACCGCAAATCCAGCATCCGCTATCCATTGATGTCAAGGGCTGCGTGGTGGGCGTGATCGAAGACCTGGTTGACCTGGGCGGGACGGCGCGTTTCGTGGCGCAATACCTCAAGGACGAACACAGCGCGCGCAAGATCATCTTGATTGCGCCCTATATGAAGAGCAAGATCGGCAGCGACGAGATGCAGGTGATCTCGTATGGCAACGTGCCGAAAGATACCTGGATCATCATGCCCCGCGAACGGGTCGAAACGCTGATCAAGCGCGTACCGCATTGGCGTGACGATGGCGCATCGCTGAAAGCCTGCGAAGAGAACTTGCTGCGAATCGGCTATCCACAATATCTGCTCGACATCTATTTGCGCGCCACGTATGAGCGGGGGTAGAAGAACCTCACCCAACCCTCTCCATAACATGGAGAGGGCTTACGGAGGCTCATTTCCCCTCGCATCTAATGCCGATTTTGGTAAGATGGGAAAAAAAGAGACTGGAAACTGAGCGTCCGGTCAGCCTGCGGCTGGCGGATTTGAGTCGCGGGCGGCGCCTTCAGGCGCTTTGGCTTCCTGGCCCTCGCCGGGTGGCGTGGGCGGCAAACGGCGCACCCGAACTTTACGGATGCGCCGTCCAATCACGGATTCAACTTTGATCTCCAGGCCGTCGGACTGGAACTGCTCACCCCCCAGGGGCACCTTGTCCAGGATACGCAGCACGTAACCGCCCAGTGTGTCGTTCTCTTCCTCGGATAGACCGGCGTGCAGCAGCTCGTTTACGTCGCGCAGGTTGATCGAGGCATCGAAGAGGTACTCGTCCTCGCTGACTTTCACAAAATCGGCTTCCTCGTCGGAATCGTATTCGTCCTGGATTTCTCCGACAATCTCTTCAACCAGGTCTTCGATGGTGATCAGCCCAGCCGTGCCGCCGTATTCGTCAATGACAATCGCCATGTGGACTTTGCGCTGCTGCATTTCTTCCAGCAGCGACCCGGCCTTCTTCGACTCCGGGATGAAGTACGCAGTGCGCATGATCTCCCGCACACGGCGTTCTTTGTTGGAATCTTTATGCAGCACAGCCAGGAGGTCTTTGGCGTAGACCACCCCGACGACCTTGTCAATGGTCTCCTCGTAGAGTGGAATGCGCGAATGTCCCTCGGCAACCACCGTGTCGAGGGCCTCCTGGAGCGTGGTCTCGGCGTCCAGGGCTACGATGTCAATACGGGGCACCATGATCTCGCGCGCCACTTTGTCCCCGAACTGGAAGACCGAGTAGATCATCTCCTTGGCTTCGTCTTCGATCACGCCTTCTTCAGAACCGGCGTTGACGAGCGTCTTGATCTCTTCTTCGGTCACGTAAGGCGATTTCACGCGCCCACCCATCGCCGTAGCCACCCGCGTACGCAGCCACAGGGCCGTATGCGTCACGGGCGACAGCACCTGGAGCAGCCCGGCCATCGGCCCGCTGACGACCATCGCCAGGTTTTCCGGATAGCTGGTCGCCAGCGACTGCGGGATCAACTCCCCGAAAAGCAGCATGACCAGGCCGCCCAGTACCCACACGCTCGGATAGACCAGCAGTCGCGCATAGTCCGGGGCAATCAGCTCCGACAGGTTGAGGGCCAATGGCCGTCCGAGTGCCAGGGTCAGGATTCCGGACGCGAAGAAATGGAGGATCACGGCCACAAACTGGCGTGAAGTCAGCAGGCGCGTGGCGTCTTCCGAGATGTCCAGCACGCGCTGGGCACGCCGATCCCCGGCTTCGGCCATCTCGCGGAGGGCTGGCTTGTGTGCGTTCACCAGCGCGCCGTGCGCGGCTGCCAGCAAGGCATTGAGTCCCACCAGCAGCAGGAAAACGATCAGTCCCGCAGAATCAATCGCATTCATGGCGACTTGTGAACCTTCTGCGTTGGCTGCGCCTGCTGGCCTTGATCTGTGGATTC
>DATGFK010000351.1:0-3847 GCA_035309185.1 Aggregatilineales bacterium | reverse complement strand
ATTGCCGTCCAATACCGCCGGCTTTGCCATGCGAATCCACAGCCAATTCTCCGACAAATCCGTGACGTTCCGGCAAAAGAGTCGGAAGATTATCCGCAATCGAACCCACGATATAGCCCAGGATGCGTCCAGGTGTCAGTGTGCTGTCCGCCACAAAGACGGCCATATCCTCGCGCACCAGGCTATCCAGCAGGGATTTATGCCATGCGTCGGCAGCATCGGGCTTTAGATGGAATCGCCCATCAGCCTTACCCAGCATCTCCACAGTTTCTTGCCAGACGCGCTGCATATCCTGCGCGTCGGCAGGCGTGGCGCGCCGCACGGTGAAGGGCCTGAGGGCCGGTGATCCCCTTGTTGTTGAATCTATCTGTGAAGACTCTGACGCTGCCATTCGCCGTTCCTTACCGACTATGCCGTTTGGGGTAAACAAAAACGCCTTCGTCCATACAAGGGACGAAAGCGCGCTTCCGTGGTACCACCCTGATTCCTTGCTGTGTTAAATACAGCAAGGCACTTGGTTGAGCCACATAACGGAGGCTAACCGGCGTTGCTTAATACCTGGATAGGGTTCAGCGCGCAGCTCAGGAAGGATTTTCAATGTCGATCACCATCCGGCTCCCACCACCCCGGACTCGCTTTAGACTAACGACATTTACTCGTTTCCGTCATCGCTATTGAAGAGCGAGGATAGCATAAGGGCGCGGCGCGGTCAAGTGGCGAGTTGCTTCTGTCCACCTCTATCAGTTTCCACCTTTCGTCGCGAACCCGCCTTCGTTCGGAGCAGCGTATAGCGGTTCGCATCGCCGCTTTCCCCGTCCGCGCGATAGTCGTCCACGACGGTCAAGCCCGTCGCCGTGATCAGTTGGGCATGTTCGACATCGTCCACGTAATGGCAATACCGGATCGCGTGCTTGCCGCGCTGCCAGTCCAGCAGAAAATCGTTCGTTTCGACTTTGTAATCCTCCGGCCAGGCTATGATGCGATCCCAAAAACGCGGATATTCGTAAAATCGCCAGCACGCAAAGGCCAGGATTCCGCCGGGCGCAAGGCGATGAGCCAGCATCGTGAGCAGTGCCTGACGCCGATCTGCTCCTGGCAGGTGATGAATGACGCCGAAGAGGACGATTAAGTCGAAGGAGCCATCACTGGCGGCCAGTACAAGCGGCGGCTCGACAATGTCGCGTTGTTCGAGGTGGATTCCGGGGCCGTTCAGCGAGGCACGGGCATGTTCCAAGAGGCGCGCATTGGAATCGAGTCCATAATAGCGAAGCGAGGGGCCAGTGTGCTTCATGGCGAATTGCCCGAAGCGCCCATTGCCGCAGGCTACATCCAGGATTGACATTTCTGAGCGAAGGTAGGGCACGAAGCGCTTCCATCCGAGCCACGCTCCCCGCCGCAATTCCTCGAAGCGGTCAGCGGCGCTGGCGTAAAATTCCTGGTTGATCGCATTCAAGTGGTGGATGGTTATCTCGTCCATGTCACCCCTCAATGATCCGCTCGAAGGTGTCATCATAGCGTGGGCCAAGGATTGACCAATCGAAGCCAGCCACGTACTCGCGCAGGGCGAGCGGGACAGAGATCGGCTGCGCCAGTGTGTGATCCAGGGCGGTGAACACTCTTCCCTCGTCATACAGGCATAGATCATGATACTGGGGCGGGATAAGGTCGGGATAATTCAGGCGGCGCGGCAGAATCGGCAGACAGCCACAATAGATCGCTTCGCACACGCTGATCCCGAAGAAATCCTGCCAGGCACAACTGACCACGTGGGTCGCCTGCCACAGCAGCCGTGCGTAATCCTCAAAGGAGTCCACGTGACCAAAGTGCAGGATGTGTTCGCCGAGACGTTCTCGCGCCTCGTCGAACTCGTCCGCCTTCTGGCGGTTGTTCTCGCCGGTCACGATTACCTTGAATGGAACGCCCTTGGACATCAGCCGGTACAGGGTATTGAAAAACGCCACCGGGTTCTTATCATACTCCCAGCGATGATTCCAAAGGATCACCGCCTCCGTCGGTTTTGGTTCGCAGCGATATTCGTCAAAGCGCAGAAGATCAAGCCCAACAGGTAGAACACTGGATTTGTCCCGGACTGCATCAATCGTTGGCAGTTCGTTGAAATCCGGGAAGTGTTTGAGCAGACGGGGCAGTTCGTCCAGGAAAGCGCCGCGGTGGAAAGCGCTGTTGAAGAACACGGCATCAGCGGCCAGCGCGCTGGCATAATTGATAAAACCCAGAGACAGGTCTCGCTTCTGGCGCGGCCCTGGCGGGTAGGTCAACTGGTTCTCGTGGAAATAGACGGCAGTTGGAATGTTGGCGGTGCGGCTTCGAGTCAGGGCTTGAAACGTAGTGAGATCGAGCATATCCGATGCTATAATGAGATCAGGCTCCTGGGGTGACTTTATACTCTCGGCAAACTGGCGTGCTAAAGTAATAGCGCCACCCCGCATTCGCCATTGCCAGAAGTGTCCAGGCAAGCTCAATACACGCACCTGATGGCGACTGTGGCGCTGATAGCCTTGCAGCCATGCCGCATGGGAACCGGTATCATAGGGTTCGAGCAGAAGAATCGAAGCCATATCCCCGTTCGCTAAAGGTATTCACACAACAGCACAGCCCGTCACCTTCCTGCCCCGACAGGGTTGTAACGTGTGGGCCACGAACCATAGACTCAGAACCGGACAAGCTCTTAGTCTATCTCGTAACAACAATTCGCGCGGGCTTCGCTTGAGGCCCAATTGAGGAGTGACGGGTAGAGGATATATGCCTCATATACTCTTTCTCATGTCTGATACGGGTGGTGGACATCGGGCCGCGTCCAGGGCAATTGATGCTGCGCTACAGGAACGCTATCCGGGACAGTTCAGCGCTGAACTGCTGGATGTCTGGAAGGATTACTATCCTTTCCCGTTCAATACATTGCCTCGCAACTATTCGCGCTGGGTAAACACCAGCCCTGGAACGTACAGCGCGCAATTCTGGTTCAATGACCACGTTTTCCGCAACGAAGCCATCAGCCAGGCCATGTGTGTCGCGGAAATGCCGCGCATGAAGCGGCTATTCGCGCAGCATCCCGCCGATCTGGTGGTCTGTGTACATTCGGCTTTCGTACGCCCGGCGGCCTTTGCGCATCGGCGGATGCCTCTCCGCTCGCCGTTCGTCACGGTGATCACCGATTACGCGCTGCCAATCGTCGTGTGGTACAGCCAGGACGCCGATCTTACACTGGCGCCGACCCAACCGGCCTTCGAGCGCGGACTGGCACTGGGCCTTGCTCCCGACCAGATAGTGCTGACCGGTGCGCCAGTGCATCCTAAGTTCACCCGCGTGACCATTACCAAAGCGGCGGCGCGCGCCTCGCTCGGTTGGGACGAAAACCTGCCTGCGGTGCTCGTCATCGGTGGCGGCGACGGCATGGGGCCGCTCGTAGCGACAGCCAAAGCGATTGACGCCAGTCCGGTAAAGTGCCAGATTGCCATTGTGGCCGGGCGCAACGAGGAATTGAAAGCGGCGCTGGATGCGTTGCCCTGGAACCATCGCACGCACGTATACGGCTTTGTGAACAATATCGAAGTCTTGATGCGCGCTGCCGACCTGATGGTTAGCAAAGCTGGCCCGGCGACGATTACTGAGGCCGCGCTGATCGGTCTGCCGCTTGTGCTCAGTGGCGCCATCCCCTTCCAGGAATCGCCCAATACCGATTACGTTGTGCAGAATGGAGCGGGCGTCTCAGCGCCTGGCCCTGAGCGTGTAGCGGGAAGCGTTACGGCCATCCTGAGTGGCAACGGCCCAACTTTGCAACAACTCACGAATGGAATTCGCAAGCTGGCCGAGCCTGATGCCATCTGGA
>DATGFK010000350.1:0-6160 GCA_035309185.1 Aggregatilineales bacterium | reverse complement strand
ATGACTCGCCGATCACCTGGCGGTTGGAATGAAACATAGATGAATCGGTATAAACAGACATGCCAAGTGCTGCTGCCAGCTTATCGTATTGAAGGGCGCGACCTTTGCGGTCTACGAGTTCCGTAGATAATCTTTCTTGTTCTTCTTTGAGCCGGGATAGTAATTGTCCAATCTCGTCATGCTGTAGCGCCAGACGCAAGTCAACCCGTTTCCCATCCAGGTCGTTGACCTCGATCTCCCGCTTTTGGCACTCAGTTTCGTTTTCGGCAAGGTCCCGCTTCACGTTGGTCAGGGCTGTGATGAGCAATTGCCCGCGCCGGTACGTAAAGTAAAGCGGAATTACCTCTTCGGCTGCGCGCACCTCATCGATCTGTGCCGTCAGTTCATCGTACTTTTCACCGTCCTGCACAATAGGCGAAAGGAGAGCTTGCTGGCGTTCGGCTTTCACGATTGCTTCATGGGCCAGCGTGAGGTTCAGGTAATTGTCACGCAGGCGTTCAATTTGTTCTTCAGCATTGGTCTCCTCAAGCATGTGCGCTCGGATAAACTGATTAAGACTGCCAATCTCCTTAATCGACACTGTCTGGCTGAACAGTTCGAGGGCTTTCTCCGAGCGTAAGCGGAATAATTTTCGAAAGGCAGCGCTGTAATCGTTGAACTGGTCGTAAACCTCAGATCCACTCTTCCGCAAACTTTTTCGTAGGGCGCTTACCGATCCCGACACCTTGAAATGTTCCTCAATCGAAAGCGGCTGGGGCGCTACCACATGGAATTTTTCTAACCCTGTATCAGTATGCCAGAGCACCTGGGCCAGTGTGATCGATTCGGGTTTGGCGTGGGGACTGCGAAACACAGCCAGAAGAACCGTGTACTGATCGTTCCCTTCACGCAGGTACTGGACCTGTCCATCCCGTGTGCCGGCTTCTCGTAGCCGATTATATGCGCCGCGGACATAGGTTTTCTCGTCGCGCTCTTTGCGACGTTCTCCCGATGACTGGTTATAGGTTCGCTTGCGATTTGGTACAAGAAGGGTCATTAAGGCGTCTACCAGCGTCGATTTTCCGGAACCATTCTTCCCCGTCAGTAACGCCGTTTCCCCGGTAGGGCAGATCTTTTCAATTTGTCTATTGAAGGTTCCCCAGTTGTACACTTCCAGGTATTGCAGCGTGTATCCCGAGCCCTCCTGGTCATTCAGATTGGTCATGGCGATAAGTTTCCAATTTCTCTTTGATCTTGGCTAATTCGTCGGAATTGATACGGGACTTCAACACGGGGCGAACCAGGAAATGGATCTGTCCTTCCACTTCAAGCTTTTTTAAGAAACCCAGTTCGACGACCTGGTTCACGTCGTGATCCATCTGCCGATTGAGCGTCCTCTCATCTCCGCCTTTGGGAACATAAAAGGGACGCATCAAAGCGAATAGCTCCTCGGAAGAAATGATCAGCTTATCACTCTCCATATTTGTAGTATCAAACTGATTTAGTTCCTCGCGAAGCAAGACCAGTACGAGCGTCACCGAGTAAGTGAGCGCGCGGCGGCGCGTGAGGCGTGGTAACACAACGATTTCGCCTGCATCATCTTCCATGTCGGGCTGGGTAAGGTAGGCGAAGCCGTCGTTTTCGTTCAGATACAGCTCGACGCCCATCTGGGCGAAATAAGCGGAGATCGCGCTCTGATGGCGAAGGATCTGTTCCCAAACCTCGCGGTCATCGACGTAAACAATTCCCTGCAACAGCCTAATAAGAGCTGCGGCGTAGGGCGCAGGGCCAGTGGGTGTAGTCTCTGTTGGAGATGTCGTCATTGGATAGTTAACCGTCGGTAAGTTGTCAGTGGAACCAGCAACTTCACGTGCGTTTGGCTTTCATAAAGCTGGACCTCGATCAGCTCACTCTGCGTGGAGTCGATGCTATGATGTGGACTATTGGCGGCCAGACGCAAATAGGTCAACACCTCACCAATGCTCTTAGTAGCAGGATAGTAGGCCAGCACATCCGACAGGTTGATCCGTTCATACGCTTCCAGAAGTTCAGAAATGTGGCTTTCTAGCAGAGACTCGTCTACATAATATTGCTTGTATAAGCTCTCTAAGGCCGACGCATCTACCCCCCGGTACTCGCCATCGGGAGGCTGAAAACGCGACTCTTCCCCCGGCGACCATAGGGGGCGGTCGAGGAGAAGATTGACTGCCGGCTCGGTCTCAAGATGCAGGAAATCTTCGTCGGAGGGCTGCTCCCGGACCATCTGAAAAGCCAGTTGTTTGATCTCCATACAAAGCTGACGGACCCGCTGACTTTCCGCGATTACCCGTTCATCGAGAATCCTTCGGAGTTGCTCGGCCAATTGCTGGTTCGATTCGACGATCTTATGACCGGCATCTAATAGACGCCGTGTCAAACCTGCAAGAATGGAATTTTGGCGTAGTTCTGCGAGTTCTGGGAGCTGTTGCGTAATAGAAAGCAACCTTGTAAATTCGTCTTTCTGCGACGGCGACAGCAGAAACTGCCAGAAAGCCCGGAAGCTGCGACCCTCGTCGGAATTTTCAAGTGCATCATCGGCATCGAGTACTTCGCCAATGACGTTTCCTTTTTGCAGTTCAGGGCGCAACGCAGCTTCTTGAGTGCGGCGCGCTAGGTCACGAAAACTTTGTTCTACCGCCGCAAAGTCGCTGAGCAAACGTAGTGCATTTTCGTTGGTTTGTAGATAGCGTTCTCGAATCTGGGTCTCATTTAGACGGCGTACCTGTCCCGTCGATAAGATTTCATCGATCTCGTGTTGCAAAATTCCCTGTTGTTTATAAAGGTGATCCAGACGCTGTTTCGGGTCGGTGGTGCTGTTGGCAACGATCTCACTTAGCGTGGAAAAAATACTGCGAAAACGCGACTCTGTGCCGACGAAGGGACGCTGTCGCAGTTCTTCGAGCCACCGGATGACCCGTTCGGCCTCTGGCGTAAGCTCTGCAAACCATTCGTTATTGCTACCCAAGTAAATGCGGAGCAATCGTAATTCTTTGCTCCAGTTGTCGAGATAAACTTTTGCTCCTTGTGGGAAGGAAGTTGGGTCTTGGGCTTTCAGCTCCTCTAGAACCGCCTCCAAGCTGTCCACCAGATCCCGATAAGGCGTAGTGATACGCTGCTGTTGTTTGAATTGCTCATAAAGGAAGCTGAAAATAAGCGGCGCATGTGGAGAGCGAAGGCTCTTGAGAGATACTGTATTCTCAAATTCGAATCTGAGTTTAGAATAGTCCACAGTATTGGCAATTTAGCCCTGCTTACAAAAGACAATACTAAGGATTATCGCCTCATTGTTTGCGGCCCGCTACCCTTAACAAATTCGGGAATTTGCACCCATGTTACACTTGACTGATGAACAGAAAGTCGCTATTGATGTAGCCCTCATTCGCCTCGTTGCGAAAGGGACTATCACCGTCGATCAGAAAGATCTCCTGATGGCGGCACTGCTTAATCTTCGAGCAGTTACCGAATCATCTGAACAGCAAGAGCAGGATGGGTTAAACAGCCTTGTGCCGAGTCCGGAGGAGTTAGCGAGAATTCATAAACGGACCGCTGAAAGGAACCATCAGAATGCCGGATAAGCTGGACAGAGAAATCGAAGCCTATGCCTTCCTAAACCAACACACGAGGACGTGCAACAGCGCGCCCTTTTGATTCTAAAGGAGTATCCCAGTTCTCCTCAAGTGTAGTAGCTAGGACGAATAGTTGTTATGTCATCGCCTGCGCTGAGAGTCACGTCGGGAGCCACTCTGGTGGGTTGAGAATATCTATCAGCACAACGACGTATAATGCCAGGCTATGCCCTCACAGAGGATCGCAGGATTGCCTACGCATGAGTGTACCTATATCGGATTGGGCGACGATGAAAAACCAGTATTTTGGCGATGTCAACGATTATTTGAAGTACGCGATCCTGCGCTGTTTTGCGGAGTATGGACAGCTCACTATTGGCCTGTGCTGGATGTTAACGGGCAAGGATCTGCGGCAGGATGGCAACCTGACCGCCTATCTGAAAAATGGTATTCTGTGGCGAGACCATGATCCCGTGCTGTTCGACTTTCTCTACCAAACCGTCGCAGTTGAGAATAGGCGCGAGGTCAGCGCGCTTGCGGCCACATCGATAATTCCCGGCGCACGATACTATGGGGTGCCACTGCAAGACACAGGGACTGTTCGCCGGGATTACTTTGAGGCCATGTTTGACTGTTTTGCGGGGGTCAATGTGATATTTTTCGATCCTGACAATGGCCTTGAGGTACGCAGTGTTACCCCTGGAAAGCGCAACTCATCTAAATATCTGTACGATGCCGAGGTGACCAGCACCTTCCAGCGAGGCTACTCCCCGCTAATCTATCAGCATTTCCCGCGAGTTCAGCGCGCCGCGTTTATCCACGCAACGATGGGTCGCCTCAGCAAGGCCACCGGAAGCAGCGACATCTACGCCTTCTCGACCAGTCGAGTTGCCTATTTCCTCGTCAGCCAGGCCGGACATGCAGCGCAGATGAAGCGCTGCATAGAACACATTCGCAGCCGTCTGGCGCAGCAAATCGCCGTGTGGACGTTAGAAATTTGCTGACGCGGTGCCTCAGCTTACCTTTTCCAGGAGATGCGCCCGTCAAAACCGCCGTTGGCGGTGAGGGTCGTGAGATTTGTGCCGTCGGCGCTCATCACGCAGACCTGGTTGTTTTGGGTACGCTTATCAAAACACAGCGCCGCAATCTGCCCATTGTCCGGCGACCAGGTGGGCATTCCTACATAAGCGCTGCTGGACGTGATACGCTTTAGACTCGACCCATCGGCATTCATGACGTAGATACCCCGGTCGTTGTCGTCTCCCGCATCAAAGGCGATTCGCTTGCCATCGCTCGACCAGGTTGCCGCCCGTGCTCCGGCTTGGCTGACGAGGCTGCGCGGGGTGCCGCCTTCCACGCTGATGACCCACACCTGATCGTCTTTCGTATACAGGATAAGATGGCCGTCAGGTGACTGGCTGTTCCAGCCTCCAGCGTGGCTGTCGTCGATAACCTGCGTCACCTTGCCGCTCAGGAGCGAAACGGCGAACAAGGCGTGCAGGCCCATGCGTGTCCCGCCCTCGACCAGGAGTTGATGCCCGTCCGTCGTCCAGGTCGCCCAATCGCTGCCAAAGGGCGCATCAGGGATAGGTATCTCGTGATCCCCTGTCCCATCGGCCCCGACCAGGTGAATGCTGGGCTGGTGTTCGCGGTTGGTGTAGACGATCTGCTTACCGTCGCTCGACCAGGCGGGGTTATTGCCGATCAGGTTCAGGGACTTTTCAGTGGAGCCGTCCGCACTCAGCAGTACCAGCGTTGGATGGCCCTGGATCGTCCTGGCGACCAGAAGCGTCCCCTTGAGCGTGCTTTTGAACGACAGCGCTGCGCCTGTGGCAGTCGAGGCGATCTGCGTCTGGGCCAGGGGCGTGCTGGTGGTTTCGCCCGCCATCTGCGCCGTTTGCGTCAACGCAGCGACCGATTGCGTGGCAGTGGCAGCGATGGCAGTGTTCAGGTCATCCGCATGGCCGCTTAAGGCGGTTTGGGTGAAGGCCGGCGCGAGGAAGGTTGCGGTAAGAGTCGGTGCGGCCTGCATCGCACTCTGGGTCTGCCACAACGTGGTTGAGGTAGCGGCCACCGCGACCTGCGTGGCGTCGAGGGTTGTGGCAGCTTGCGGTGCCACGTTTTGCTGAGTGCTGCTGCAAGGCAACGGCGCGTCGTCGCGGACAATCTTCCAACTTCCGCCCACACTCTGCGTGTAGAAGTTCTGACAGAGCGTCGCACTGCGCGTATGAAGGATCAACATGATGATAGTGAACTGGCCTGAAGGCGTGTCCCCGCCCAGATCAAAACCCTGAAGGTCGCCCAGGTTCGCCCGCGGCCCCAGGCACGCAGCCAGGTTGTCCCCGCACAGGGCTTTCGCGTCGTCGCTGAGGATTGTCCCCAGTGTGGTGTTATCGCCTGCTTGAAGCGCCGGGTAGAAGCGCATCACGACGGCGCTCGGCGAGTTCTGCAAGACAGTCTGGTTGAGGGCGTTGTAGCCGATGCCCAGCACGGCAAGGAGAGCGATCACCCCGACTGCCACGCCCAGGGGCAGGTAGGCAGCCAGTCGAAAGGTGGGCTGGAAGACCACGCCATCG
>DATGFK010000349.1:0-5394 GCA_035309185.1 Aggregatilineales bacterium | reverse complement strand
CCAGTGACCGTCATCGCGCCAGGATTCGTGCAGCCGCCCCCGGCCCCTTCCGCAACGCCGACTATCGCACCAAAAACGTAACCTGGCGTTGACCTGACGCTTCTGATTGGCCGGAGGGTAGTTAGCGATGGAACAGCACAGCGCTGGGTTCGAGCGTCTCATGCAAGCACTCAGAGACATTCTGGCGGGGCAACCGGACTTCCAGGGCTTGATCGTCGTCACAAGCGACGGCTATCATGTCGCCTCGATCTTGCCGTGGGATCTTGAAGAGGCGCGTCTCGCTGTTATATCGGCATCGCTGGCAGCGCTGGCTTCCTCTGCGTCTCGCCTGGCTCTAGCGCTTGGCCGAATTGAACACGATAATTTTGCCGCCGTCTACTTAAAAGCAAGCTTCGGATTTGTCCAGGTAACGGGCATTAACGACGAAATGTGCCTCGTAGCTATTTGTAAATTAGAGACAACCTTCCGCGGATTCGACTTTTCGCCTGATCCCTTATCGCCCTCGCCCGAACCAATCTTCCCCTGGCGTCCACCGGGCAGGCTCGGTGCCCACGCCAAACCCGAACTTGACGAGTAATTATCACAAATTTGAATATTTTGAATATAATAGGAATTGTTTCAATACACTGTGTCAATATTTTAGTTTTGTTTCTGGCTTAAAAACCGTTTTCAAGATACCCCCAATCCACGCGGTGTGAGCTTTGGCATTGCAAGGGGAAGGAGGGCTTATGGGCAGACCCAGCTTCGACGCATTTGGCGTCCCTGGGCCTAAAGCTTCCTACAAAAAATTTAACGTCTGTGCAATTCGGCGTTCATCGAGTACGTCAAATTTTTCAATAATTCTATTCAAGGGGGAGTACAACCATGGCTCAGGCAGCTACTGCATCCGGCGCCTCTGCTCACTCGCCATCCACAAGTAACTTTAGCATGGCAAAGATCATCCTGGCCGCTTCGGCGGGTACGATGATCGAATGGTACGATTTCTATATATTCGGCAGCCTGACAGGCGTAATCGCCGTGTATTTCTTCGGCACGGCAGATGCCAACAAGTCAATCTTGTTGTGGCTTGCGGCATACGCGACTGGCTTCCTCGTTCGGCCTTTTGGAGCGCTGGTCTTCGGGCGAATCGGGGACATTATTGGCCGCAAATATACGTTTTTAGTCACAATGACGATTATGGGCCTCTCGACGGCGGCTATCGGACTGATTCCGATTTCTGTGGAAAAAGGCGCCGCGATCAGCATCATCCCGCCCTTAATCCTGGTTGCACTTAGGTTATTGCAGGGTCTGGCGCTAGGTGGCGAATATGGCGGCGCGGCGACCTACATCGCCGAACATGCACCCGAACACAGGCGCGGGTATTACACTAGCTTTATTCAGATCACCGCGACGGCGGGCTTCTTCCTGTCATTGATAGTGATCCTGTTAACCCGGCAAGCGCTATCGGGGCCGTCGAGCGTCACGCTGGCGCAAGGCAAGACGGCTTTTGAGGAGTGGGGCTGGCGTGTGCCATTCCTGCTCTCGCTCGTCCTCGTTGCTATCTCGCTTTACATCCGCATTTCCCTGCGTGAATCGCCCCTCTTCCAGCGCCTTAAGGACAGCGGCAAGACCTCCAAAAACCCGCTGGTCGAAAGCTTCGGTAACCCGGTGAACCGTCGCCTCGTGATTCTAGCCCTCTTTGGCGCAACGGCAGGTCAGGGTGTGGTCTGGTATACCGGGCAGTTCTATGCTCTGGTTTTCCTCCAGACCTTCCTCAAACTCGATTTAGGGACATCCTATGTCATCGTTGCAATAGCCCTAGTGCTCGGAGCGCCGTTCTTCGTCGTTATGGGACAGCTTTCCGACCGAATAGGGCGCAAAAAGATTATTCTCGCCGGCTGCCTGCTCGCGGCGATTGCCTATGTCCCCATCTATATGTTAATGACATCATTCGGGCCATATGGCTTTAACGCCAATGGGGTCATTGACACCACCGTCGCCAATCCAACTTACAGCCCTGTGATGCTGGTGGTGTTGATATGGGTCCAGGTGCTGTTCGTTACGATGGTCTATGGCCCGATAGCGGCCTTCCTGGTCGAACTGTTCCCGACCAAAATCCGTTACACATCCATGTCGCTGCCATACCATCTGGGCAATGGCTGGTTCGGCGGCCTGCTGCCGGTTATCGCTACATTTTTGATTACGTCGTTCGCGCCGAAGATCGTAGATGGGGCAGTCGTGACACCGTCGCCATTTGGCACGGGCTACATTTACACCTGGCTGGTCTTCCCCATCGTCGTGGCGCTGATCACAGTCTTTGTCGGCAGTCGGTACCTCAAGGAAAACATGAACCGCGACCTTTCGGCGGAATCGTCAGATACAGAAGCGTCTACGGGAGCGCCAGCGCCAGTGCCGGTGCCTGGGCGCTAATCGCGTTCGCCTGCAATTGACACAGTGGAGTTCGTTGAGCCGGGGCTAATTCCCCGGCTCTTTTGCTGTGCGGCTCATCCATTCGCCCTTGAGCAGCGAGAACACCGGCGTATCGCTGTACTGCTCCTTGATCGGATCGTAGTAGTTCTCGTGAAAATATCCCTCCTGCGCGAAGCCCAACTTTTCCAGCACGCGGCGCGATGCCTGGTTGTTCGGGTCTATCTGCGCCTCGACGCTGTGCAACCCCATCTGCATGAAGCCATACGACAACTCGGCGCTGACGACTTCGGTGGCAAGCCCCTGGCCCCAGTAGTCTGGCGACAGCGAATAGCCTACCTCAGCTCGATCATGCTCCGGAACAAGATGCCAAAAGACGCACGTTCCGATCAGCTTCCCGCTTGCACGATGGCTGATACCCCACGGAATACCCTCCTGCCGCTGAAACGTTTTGTGATAGTCTTCAATGCGGGCCAACGCCTCCGCCTGGGATGCCATCGGCGCGCGGGCCAGGTAGCGCGTCACGCGGGAATCGCTCATGAAATGGAAGAGGTCTTCGGTGTCGTCAATTGTCATGGGTCGCAGCACGCACCGCGCAGTTTCCAGCACAGGGAAAGTGGCAAAGATAGCGGACAGGTTGAGCATGAGTCGTCTCCCGTTTAGCCGCGCCCGGAGGCGCCGTCCGCCCAAAGCGTATGTAGCGCCAGGCCGTCAGTCTGGTCGCTGTCTGGCCGCCACTCACCGATCTCTAACAGCCGCAGCCGCTGAGATTGCCTCCCCACCATGACGACAAAAGGCAAGCGCTCCACGAGGGTTTTGTGAATGATTGCCTGGTCGATCCCCGGCTGCGCCCGGCGAACCGACATACTGAAGGCCGTTCGCAGGCGCCGGGGATCAATCGCGCCCCGGAAGGCCCACACACAGCGCATGGCAAAAGTGCTACTATCGAGAGTTAATGCGCGCCACATCGCGGGCGCCTCGTCGAAGCGCACCTCGTCCAGTGCCATGCAGCGCGGTGGCACCGCCAGCGCGGCATCAATTTGCTCCGCGAAGCTGACCGCTTGTTGGTCTGGCCCCTGTGGAACGGCGACGAGGCGGCGCATTCCGCCAGGACTATCCGGCAGGCGCAGCTCATGTGCCCGTTCGACCACGCAGGTGTCGGCAGGCAACATCGGCAGCAGGGCTTCCAGGAGGGTGGTTTTTCCGGTGCCCACGTCGCCTACAATCATCATGCCACGCCCTGACGACACAACGCGCTCAAGCGCCGCCGCCGAATCGGAATCGAGCAGACCTGATTTGATGCATCCTTCAAGCGTTGAGGGCTTGGGCCGGTGCAGGCGAATTTCGACGTGCAGGGCCGGGCTAACCGGAGGGCCGGTGACGATCAGCCGCGCGGGGCGCCCTGCCGCCACCGTTCCCAGTTCCAGGATCGGCTCGACATCGCTCAAAAGCGTGCCTTCTGTAGCCAGGACACGCTGAATAATATGTTCAAGATGCACCGCGTCATCGAAATTAACTTCCACAGGTGTCATGTCTGCCGCACCATGCCGGACATAGATTTTGTCTGGGCCATCCACGGTCAGTTCGGTGACATTGTCGTCGGCTAGGTAGGCGTCCAGGGGGCCAAAGCCAAAGAGATCACGATAGGCCACGTCCAGGATCAGTAGACGGTCGGCACGGCTGACGCTGACCGACTCGGTTGCCAGGACGTAATCCACGATGTCTCGCACGATCTCATGGCGAGTGCCCGCGTCCAGGTCGCGCAAAATATTAGGACGGTTGGCAGACTCGGCAACGAATTGGTACTCGATCCGTTCGCGCAACGCAGCCAGCGAAACGTGCGGATTTCCTGGCAAGAACTGAGGCACGCGGCCCGTCTGTTGCGTGGGATCATCTCTTCCATTGGCATCATCGCCTGGTTGATGAAGTGTCATACGTAGCCTCCGATTGAACACTACTATAGCCCATCTTCTTGGCAAAGATTTGAGAAATCAAACAAAGCGCAAGTTCCATGCTACAATCCCAGATTAATTATTCCTGATGATTCCGCCGGACGACGTCCATTTAACGCGAGCGATGATATGCCAATACAAACGCAGTTCCTTCGCGATGGTCGTGTCATGTTAAACACCTTTACCGAACCTCTGGAATTGCCGGAAGTTGACGACATGATTGAGCGCGTGAATCGAGATTTTTTTGACAAAGCGCTAAAACCGGTGCATACCATTGATGACCTGACGCTGATCAAACAGCTTCCGCCCAACATCCTGAGTAACGCGCGGCCCCTCATCCCTAAACGTCATCAAATGGCCGGGCATGGCTACATCGTGGTCAAAGCGGGATTGCTTAGTATGATTGCCCGCTCTTTGCTGAACGTCATAGGCAGAGACAACCTTCAAGTTGTGTATAGCATTGAGGATGCCCTGGAGAAGATCGATCAGACGTTGTGGCAAGAAGGATCAAGCCTGACGAGTTAGCTCTTTAAGTTCTTTAAGGAGGATAGATTGGCGACCCTTGACCTGCCCCCCGCGATGGCCTTGCTGCGCGGCGAACTCGGAACGATGGTGAAAAAGATTGAATCCCAGGCGCCTTACGGGGCTGCGCTGCTGTCGCTCCAAGGTGGCCTGCGGATCGGAGTAGACAACCAGCAGGAACAGATCTATGAGATCAACCCCAGCCAGGGTACTGTCCTGACGGCGTTTGATGGCGCAACGGTCCACGAGCAGGCTATTGGCAGTTTTGAGCCATCCGAAGTGGATCGCGGGGCGAAGGCACTGCTGCAAAAGTTGTCAGGCAGCGCGAAGGGACTGCTCGATCCGGGACCCTCCCGGAAGCATGATTACTACATGGGCCACACCCTTGCCGCGAAGGCTCTGTCTGTGCAGGACAAACTAGAACGCTGCCGCGAATTGCACAGGCGTGTACGCAACCTCGAACCGCGTATCGTAAACGCCCTGGTCAGTTACATTGAGATTGACGAAACGAGCG
>DATGFK010000348.1:0-3854 GCA_035309185.1 Aggregatilineales bacterium | reverse complement strand
CATTGCCCTGTTTGTGGCCCATTTTGGAGGCGGAATCACCTGGGTGATCAGCAGCGTGTTGTTGCAAATGACGACGCCTGATACCTTTCGGGGGCGGGTATTCGCCGTAGATTACGGCCTTTCGACATTGACGAGCGGAATCTCGACTCTGCTGTTCGGCGTTGCGCTGACCGGCGGACTGTCGCCAATGATCCTCGCGCTGGTGGGTGCAGGGATTTTTATAGCCTATGGGCTGTTGTGGGGACGCATCGCAGCACAGGATCATCTGCGAATGGATGCGTAAGATCGGATGATCCCAGTCACAGGCTTGCAGGTCGCTACGAATCAGGTACAATGCGGCTGTAGATGCGATAGCGATAATCGAGGCAGAACGGACTGCGCTGAAGGATCGGCATGTTCGACGAACTGGAAGCTCTGGTAGGGTACGTTTACGTGGTCGGCGGACGGGCAGTCAGCGCGACGCCTCCTGGCGCGCTGGTGGAACTACCACCGCGCAAAGCGCAGCGCGGGCGCGAACAGGATACATTTTTTGCGCTCGTCACGCCTTCCGGGACAAACGTGGGGCAGGCTACTTTTTACGAGGAACTGGCTCGGCTGGCCGCTGACCTGTATTTTCGCACCAGTGGAGGCGTCACGGGCGGGCTGCGCGAGGCCATCGGCGTCGTCAACAACAACCTGATCGAGCACAACGTCGTCGCCGGGCAGCGGTACGAGGCCAATATGATCTGCCTGGTTCTGCGCGGACGCGAAGTCTACGTCGCACGCGCGGGGGCTTGCCTATGCCTTTTGCGACAGGAAGACTCGTTTGTCACCCTGCCTGATGACCTGCACGACGAATATGCCCTGAACGCTTTGCCGCTCGGTTACAGTCCTGTGGCAGACATCAAGCTGGCGCATTATGAGGTTGCGCCGGGGCATGTCATGGCTTTCGGCGATGTCGCTTTTGCCCAGGCCAATGCCCAGGCGTTGCACGAAGCGCTGGGCGGCGACGGCATCCAGGGCATTATCGCCTTACTAAAAGCCTTGGGCGGCGCTGCCGCCCAGGCGATGGTGATCCAATTTGTATCGGTGGATACACCTGATCCTGTCATCCAGACGGCCCAGCCAGGGGCGCCCTTTTCGCGCTCGTCTGCGGCCCCTGCGTCGACTCCAGCCGGGCCACTTTCGGCCACGGGCCAAACGACGCAAAAATCTCAGAAGGCGCCAGCACAAAAAGCCGCCGCGCCAGTTAAGCCGGTCAAGCCGGCTTCGACCCCGGTGGCGAAGTCCACAAGAGGGCCGGAAGCCACAGTTGGGGAACGACCAGCCCCGAAATCAACCCCAATCGCTTCTCCCGACGCGGAGCGACCTGCGCCCGTGGTGCTGCCCAGCATCGAGAACGCTGAGGAGGATCGGCAAGAGGATGACGCTGCGATTGAGCCGCAGCGACCCGGCAGTACGCCGATTATCGCCGGGCGCAATGCGGTGGGCAATGCCGCTTCCTTTTTGAGCATCATCGCGAGAGGTCTAAACGGACTACTGGATCGGCTGCTGCCGGAACCGGACGAGGAAGGCCCGAAGATACCGGCCATGCTGGCGGCGGGTGTGGCGATTTTTGTGCCAGTCGTGATCGTATTTCTGGTCGTCGCCATCCGCCTGTCGCAGGTGGATATGTCCGAGTTTGAAAAGACTGTGCAGGATGTCCAGGCGGCAGCCAACCAGGCGCAGTCTATTCCATTGACCGACGTGACTCGTGCCAGGCAAGCCTGGACGGGTGTGATTCAGCGGGCGGACAATGCCGAGATCACCAGTGGACGCACGGGCGATCCGACACTGAACGGCATTCGCGCCCAGGCGCAATCGATCCTGGATGGCTTTGACAAAGTCACCCGCCGCGATGTGATAGCCCTGCGGAACTTTGCCGAGGGCGACAGTTTAAGCCGTGTGGTGGTGCAGGGTGGCACGAGCCTATATACGCTGGATGTACACGCTGAGGCGATTTACCGCGATACGCTGAATCCGGGCGCCTTAAGCCTGGTCGAGCGCAGTACACAACCGGTTGTGCAAAAGGGACAGGCGGTTGGTGCGCACGCCGTTAAACACCTGGTTGATATGACCTGGATGGCCGAGGGTGGTCTGGTACGCGCGAATGTGATAGCCGCACTCGATTCGCAGGGGATTTTGGTCACGTATTCGCCGACCTTCGCGCCCGCTACCTCACAGGACTTGCAAGGAGCAGAACGATGGGTCAAGCCGGTTGCCATCACCACCTGGCAGGGCCGCCTGTACGTATTGGACGCAGGAGCCAACCAGATTTGGCGCTACCTGCCCGGCGGAACGAGCTACCCTGATCTGCCGGAGACTTATTTCCCAGACAACTTCGCTACGAGCCTCAAAGACGCGGTTGATTTTGACATTGACACGACGGGCAACGTCTATATCCTGTTCGCCAACGGCACCATGAGACGCTTTAGTTCGGGGGCGGAGGAGCAATTCTCCTTTAACGGCTTGCCCGACGGAAAGCTGAAAAGCGCCAGCGCCATGTACCTGGATACCAGTTCGCAACTGCCAGGAATCTATATCACCGATACACAGGATCAGTCTGTCTACAAAGTGACCCTGGCCGGGACATTCCAGTATCGCTTCCGCGCCACCGATCCCGGCGCATTTAGCGCGTTATCGGGCGTCTATGCCGACCAGAACCGCGTGTACGTAACCTCCGGAACGCTGGTCTACACCTTCACTACGCCGGATCAGTCGGCGGCGACGCCTGTAAGGTAGGCGAGTTAGGCAAAGCGTTAATCTAATTCTCTACCGCCAGCGAGACGTTAAAGTTCTTTACTGAATGCGTCAACGCGCCCATCGAAAGCACATCCACGCCCGTGCAAGACCAGTGCGACAGCGTGGCCTCGGTAATGTCCCCCGACGCTTCAAACAGGATGCGTTCGTAAATTCCTTGATCCTGTATTGTCTCGATAAAACGCGCAGCATTGTCCGGACTAAAGTTATCGAGCATGACGATCATCGTCAGTGAACGCAAGGTAGCGCTGGATGCCGCTTCAAAGGCGGCAATGGCGGATTCGGCCTGGGAGACGTTCTCGACTTCGATCTCGAAATGGTTGGACACGGGCGACGCGGCAGCCAGTTCGACGGCTTTCTGTATGGCGTCTTCGACCCGGTTCGCCTGTAACTGCCGCTGAAGCGCGGCCAGGTGATTGTCCTTGATGAGAATCGCGTCGCCCAGGCTCAGCCGGTGAGTCAGACCGCCGCCGCAGTAGACCGCCTTCTTGTCGAGCAGCATCCAGGGCGTTTTGCGCGTTCCAGCGATCAGCGCTTTGCAACCTTCCTGCCGGGCCAGGGCCACCATGCTCGCGGTCTGGCTGGCAATGCCCGACATCCGCCCGATCATATTCAAGATCGTCCGTTCCAGGAAGAGCAGTTCGGCCATTTGCAGCGTTAGCGTTAGCAGCGTCTTACCCGTATTGACAGCAGCCCCATCTTTGCACAGGGCTTCAAAAACGATGTTTGGGTACTGGCCGAGCAGCCACTGTACCTCTTCAAGTCCGGCGACGATGCCCGCCTGTTTCGTATAGACAATCGCTGAGACCTGTTCGTGCAAGCCAAGGGCCTGTGTCGTGCGATCATTTTCGATGTCATCCCAGGCCAGCAGCCATTGCAGCAGTTGAGAGACATGCTGAACGTAGGCGGGCTGCGTGTCGGCCATGATCAGCCGCTGGCCCTTCTGGAAACATTTCTCGATAAGCTCTCGTCTATCGCTGGCGCTCATCCGATGGCAAGCATCCTCTCGATGGGCAGCCGCGCGCGCTCGGCGATCTCCGGTGCAACCTTGACCTCGAATTCCAGGTTTTGCAGCG
>DATGFK010000347.1:0-8849 GCA_035309185.1 Aggregatilineales bacterium | reverse complement strand
TGGCAAAGAATTCCTGGCTCAACATTAACTCCTCAAAGTCTGCAATACCCGATACCGAGATCACCGCCCCGATCCTCGGATCGCGATACGCAGCGACCAGCGCGGCCCGGCTGCCGATGCTGTATCCCAGCACGGCGATGTGGGACGGGTCAACCGTCCACTCGGCGCGTGAGTTGAGCAGGTAATCCAGCGAGGCCAGGGCATCGTCGGGCTGGCCTGGCATATCGTAATCTCCAGCGCTGCCCCAGGCGCCCCTGAAGTGCAGGATCAGGCTGTGCCAGCCCAGTTCGCGCAGCCGATAGGCGATGTCTACGTTTTTCTCCGTGCCTGGAATGCCGTGCAAAAGGATCAGCGCGGGCCGTGGGCCATCGCCCACTGCCGGGTACATGACCCCAACGACCTGATCATTTCCACAGAGAAAATGCAAACTTTCGACTCCGCCCGCATACGGCATCAGGTTGATCCTTTGTTGCGCTGATCGTCACTCGCAGGCCCGCAATTATCGGCTATGATAGAGGACATGCCAACTATCGAATTTACCCTCCAGCTTGACTCGCCGCTGCACATCGGAAACGGGGAAACGCCAGGGGTGTTTGCGCGCGACGCGCGGGGAAGACCGTGCATTCCCGCGACGACGCTTAAAGGATTGCACCGCGCCAGTGTCAGAGCCGTCTCAGTGGGATTGGGCCTGCGCGCCTGCGAGTCGTCCACGCCTGAACAGATGTGTCATTCCCTGCCCCCAGAACAACCCTGTCCGGTCTGCCTCCTTTTTGGATCGCCCTGGCTGCCCGGACGTCTTTTCTATCGCGATGTATTGTGCAGCGCTCAAACGGTAGAGGATACCCGTGTCGTCATGCCGCAGTCACGCAAGCGACAGGTAGCAGTTGGCCGCTTCACGACACTACGCGAAACGCTTCCTGCGAATACCAGTTTTTCCGGGCGGATTGACCTCCACCTGGATCAGCGTAACGACCCGGCGCTGCTGGCACTGGCGCTTCTTGGCCTGCGTGCGATTACAAGGTTCGGCGCTGGATCGGCGCATGGCTATGGCCTATGCCACGTTGAAGCAAGGGCGCTTGACGACGCCCGGCTCCCAATCCTGGATTCCGATCTGGCCGACGCGCTGAAGGCCTATCGGGCGCGGACATGAAGCGCTACCTGCTGCGCTTGTATCCCGAACTGCCGCTTTGCGTAGACGACGCGACAGTCATCCCGGCCACGGCCCTGCGCGGGGCTTTGGCTGAAGCGCTGCTGGCAAGCTGCGTTCAGAGCCACCAGCATGACACGGGGCCTTGCAGCCCCAACTGCCGATACTGGACTCTGTTCGGGGAAGGCACAGAGTCGCGCATCGGCCCGGCTTATGCAGGTTCGGGCGATGATACTTTCCCCCTGCTGGCGACGGCTCGAACGTGCTCGCGTGTACCTGGATTCAAGGGCGCGGGCGGACATGGCGTGTTTGATGTGGCGATTCGCGAGTATGTTTTCGAGGTTGCAGCGACCCATCCCGAGCGTATTCTGTCGCCGTACAACCCGGCCTGTCCGGTGTGCGTGATGCCGGTCGTGCCCTGGACTGGGATCGCAGTAAAGCGTGCCGAGCGCGAATTTACGATGCTCGGCAATGTCGCAACGCCAGTAGTGAGCCATCATGCTGCGTTCAGCCGGGTCCGCAGGCAGCCCGTCCGAGACTACGCGATCAACGCGAAGTTAGTCCAGGGCGGGACACGCTACACGGCTCGCTTGCTGCTGCCCGACCAGGCCGAAGCCACCTTGCGACAGGCCATCAGCAGCGGGTTGTGGATCGGGGCCAACCGTCACCGGGGTTATGGGGCGCTGCGCGCCGAACTCCTGCCTGATGAACACGTGCCGGAGGATATACGTGAAAGGATCAAAGCTTTCAACCGTGCCATACGCGCCGAGCGCCGTTTTTACAGCGCTATGACGGGCGGTACTGCCGCGCTCTCATCCGCCTCGCTTGACGAGGGCGAATGGTACTTCACGCTCGACATGAGCGTCCCGGCGCTGGTCGATCTGGCGGCGGGGCCGTCCATGATCCCGGCGCTTTCCGCGCTGCCGTCTGTGGAAGTCGTCCGTGCCTGGATTGCGCCGCGCGTGGAGGGCGGCTGGCACGCTGCTGCCGGATTGCCCCGCCGCACCCAGCCCGGCGTGAGCGGTGTAGCGCTCTATCGTGTCTCCGCTGAAAGCAATCGTGCCGCCGTGGACGAAGTGCTGGCCTTCCTCGAAGACAGCGGCATCGGCATGGCACGCGAACGTGGCTACGGAGCGATCAAGATCTGCGATCCGCTCCACTTGTGGATTGAGGCGGTGTGAGAAATGAACTATCTAGGGCTTCTAACATCTCATAACTTGGCCCTTGTAAGTTATTGGCTCGAGGAAACAGGTGAACTTTACGTAGACGTTTACTGGCCTCATAGCGCCGGTGGCAGTGGAGCGTATATTGTTCGCTCCCTGGGTGATTTAAGAGCGCTTTTGATCAACCAGAAATGGCGCGAAATAGAGGTAAATATTTTTCGAGGCTTACAGTTTCCGCTTAGAGGTATTGCCAATGAAAAGTTGTTGGATCTGGCATATCAACAGATTTCAGATGGACAAGCCTTCGACGTAATTAACTTAACCTTCTATCCACACTACATTACATTTTGTGGAGGAGGTAAAAGCCATACAGAACTTCGTCGGGATTTGTTAGAAGCATCGGGTGATCTCGTGGGCATCGGACGTGAACCACAATGTCTGTACCGCTCTCCCTTCTGTGGCACTGAAGAGATGTTGAGGTTAAGTTTCGGGCTGACGAATGGATGGGACAACAACGAATTCAAAATTGGCCGAAACCAGGATTATTATCCGCCTTATGCGAACCATCCAGAGCGTTATAAGTGGATCAAAGAACTATGGGGCACTCACCAAAACGATTATTTTTCGGACACTAAATAACACAAGTTCTCAAACTGTCAGCCATTAAGGAGCTAACGAACTTTGACCACACCAGAACTTAACGAATGGACGACGCCCAACCACGCGCTGGCCTATCTAAGCAGAGTCGACAAAATGCCCCATCGGACGGAAGGTGAGGCGACAGTGCTCGAACTGCTGCCTGCCACAGTCCATCGCGTCCTGGATTTAGGCACGGGCGATGGTCGTCTGCTGGCGCTTGTGAAACTGGCACGACCGGCAGCAGAGGGAATCGCGCTCGATTTTTCGCCCACGATGCTGGAAGCCGCCCGCCGGCGATTTCATCCTGATCCAGGCATTTCTGTACTGGAGCATAATCTCAGTCAGCCGCTGCCCGAACTCGGCAAGTTCGACTCGATTGTGTCCAGTTTCGCCATCCACCACTTGACTGACGAACGTAAATATGCTCTGTACCAGGAGATCTTTGCGGCACTTGAGCCGGGCGGAATCTTCTGCAACCTGGAACACGTCGCCTCGCCAAACCTGGCGCTGCATATCGCGTTTTATAAGGCGCTCGGCCTGAGTCCGGATCAAGAAGATCCCAGCAACAGGTGTGTCGGGGTGGAAAAACAGCTTGCGTGGCTGCGAGAGATCGGTTTTGAGGACGTGGACTGCTTCTGGAAGTGGCGCGAATTTGCCCTGTTAGCAGGCGTTAAAGCGTAGAGGCTGCCTCAATGCGCGCCATTGCCCGCGTTGTGTTCCAGTAACATCTGCACAGTTCGCATGAGCTTAAATTGAGGCGTCAACTTCCACATAAAATCGTCGGCGCCCGCAGCCAGTGCCCTGTCAACGGTTGCCGGATCGTGTCTTGCCGAGATCAACAGGATGGGCTTTGTGCTCGTGTCAGACCGGGATCGAATTTGTTGGCACAGTTCGAGGCCATCCATGTCGGGCATGATCATGTCCACAATAAACAGGTCAGGCTTGCACGAATCTAACAGTTGCAGCGCACTTTTGGCGCTGTCGGCTGTCACGACTGTAAAGCCGGGGCGGCGCAGGGTGAGTTCGAAGAGGCCCAGTATCGGCAACTCGTCGTCCACGATCATGATGCATTTACTGTTTCCCGAATTTGTTCCAGGCATCGCCAATCTGTGCTCCTGTGATGAAGATTTTGATGCAGCGTATGTTGCGCTCACGATAGGCTTCTCCTCTTGGGGCAGACAGGGGCCAACCCCCTGGTCGGCCCTTGTAAACCCTGCTTCAGTTCGTTCAGCCTTTGCTTCGCCCCGCTTTCAGGCGGCTTCCGACTCGGGAACCGGCCCGGCGAGGACTGCCTGCGCAAATTCCGTCAGGCTGCTGGCCTGGATTGACTCAAGCCAGTGTTGCGTCGCCTGCGACAGGCCAAAGCGCTCGAACAGGGATTTTTCTCGCTTTTCCAGGAGGCGTTCCTGAATGTTTTGATCCAGCAGGGCCAGGCCAAGCAACTGGTCAAGGCGTTGCCGTTCATCCTTGGTCAGAACATAGTCCCACCACGCCGTTGCGCCGTGAAAGCCATGTCCACTCGGCCAGGGTAAAACGTCCATGACGACCTGAGCTGATCCTGCTTGCCAATTCCTGGGCATTTGAGTGTTCTCCTATACTCGGTTCACTCGACTGGATTGAATAACGCTGTGGATTAGTGCCCGCTGCCAATATCGTCGGCAAACGTGATCGTGCCAGGCGCCAGCAGGGAAACGAGGGCGATGCCCACGACAACGACAACCAGGACGAGTTGAATCTGGGCGCGGTGGGCGTAAATCCAATTATTCAGGGCGAACAGTTTTGCGGTCATGATGCTCTCCATTAGGGATGCTTATCTTCTGAAAAGCATCTTAAAGGGAAAGCGCTCACCAAACTGCTCCTCAAAGGGAGCTAGGGTATTTTGTTCGGATTCTGGCTGTGGGCGGGGGTTAAAGGCTGATGTTAGGCGAGGAGGCGTCTGAAATGTGTCCAGGTGTCCGCCGAGGGTTCTACCCCAAGGTCATTGTGCAGGAGGGCTTGAAGGTCACGCATTTGCGTGAGCACTTTCTTTTTGGTTCCTCGTTTCGCGTAGCAGGTCATAATGGCACGATGCACCTCCTCACGGTACGGGTCAAGACTGAGAACGCTTTTGTAGCGCCGAATGCTCTCGCGAAAATCGCCACGGGCGCGGGCGCAATCGGCGATGCCAGTCAACGCTTCAATGTAGCCTTCATACAGCGACTCTCGATACTCTCGAACCCAATCAGACTCTAGGCCAGGCAAGAATTCGCCGTTGTACAGGTTTGCCGCGCGCGACCACAAATCTTCGGTGCGCGCATCGTGAGGCGACAACAGGCGGGCCTGCGCGGTCAGCCGTTGAAGTTCCAGCGCGTCGCACCAGATGTCCACGTCAGGTGCGACCTGATAGCGTTCATCGTGAAAGCTAAGGACGTTGTCACCCAGAGCCTGGCGCGTATAGTAAATCGCATTGTGGAAATTGCGCCTGGCCGCCGCATAGGTAGCATCCGGCCAGAAGCGGAGACTGATAGCGGCGCGATCCTGAGCGCCAAACAGCATCAAGTAGAGAAAAACCTGCCGCGCGGCGGGTCGCCATTCATGGCTTGTCACAGGAATGCCATCTCGTGAAATTTGTTCCTGCCCCAGCGTAACGATGCGCAGACTGAACGTCGGTAGTGGGTCCTGGACACTGACGAGGGCATTCGTCGCAGGCGCAAGCTGCATCTGGCGCAGCCGTTGGAGGTCTGTCAGGAGTCGGGCGTAGCGTGCTGGGCTTTTCCGGAGAACAGCTTCCAGTTCTGGCACAAATTGTACTTCGCACAGTAGGGGCTGCGTGGTACCAATTTTGAGCGCTAATTCCAGTCCTCTATCCAGGTAATGCTGCGCATCGGAGCGCTGGCCTGCCAGGAGTGCGACGTGCGCGCATAGGCCAAGCGCCCGCAAAAGCGGATTTTCTTCCCGCCTGGCGTCAAAATCCTCCGCCACTGCCTGGATTTTTGGCAGCGCTTCGTCAGCCTGGCCCAGACAGGCGCGGGCCATCCACAGGGCAAGGGTTGCAACATTCACTGATGAATACGCAGCATGGCGCATTGCCAGGTCCAGCGCCCTTTCGGCGGGCGATATGGCCTGGCCGGGCTTATTTTCCCAGCGATAGAGTGTGGCGAGATTAGCCAGAATATTGGCCTGGTGCGTTGGCTCGCCGTCGCCCAGCAGTTCAATCGTCCGGTGATACAGTGCCCGTGCTTCGTCGAAGGCGCCACGATTGCGTTGAATATCTGCCAGGTTTTCCAGTAAGTATGTTTCGATACGGGGGCTGGGAGAACGGGCCAGCGCACCAAGGCCCTCCTGGATTGTGGACGCGGCATGAAGGTAGTCGCCCAGTTGGGAATAGTAATATCCCAGGTTGTTTAGCGCCGCCGCAAGCTGCTCTGCGCCGCCCAGGGAGCGCCGGAAAGCCACCACTTCCTGCGTATGGGCCAGCGCCTCGGACAGTCGCCCCAGGCGCCAATAAGCTTGCGCCGTTATTTGAAGGACGTGAGATTGCGCGTAAGCATCGCCGTAAGAGCGATACAGGGGCAGCGCCCGCTCGAGCAGTGTTGCTGCTTCCTGGGCGCGCCCAGCCATCATGGTTGCGTAACCCATCGTCGTCAGGGCACGCCCGCGCAGATTATCGCGTCCCGGTGGATAATGGGTCAGCGGCTCAACAAGTTCAATGGCCGTTTCAAAATTACCCTGTTGATTGTTAAGCCATGCCCGTTGAAGTTGAACGCTCGCCAGACCCTCCTCGTCATTTTCCTGCGCGAAATGCGCTTCGGCGAGGTCGAGGCTGACCAGCGCCCGTTCGTATTCGTAACGCTCGGTCAGGATAATCGCGCAGCGCAGCAGTAAGTGAGGCAGCGGCCTGCCCGCCTGGATCAGCCGCGCATTCCAGGCCAGCAGGGTTTCGACTTTGCCCTGCGCCACATAGGCGGGGATCACCCGCTGGGCAATCGCGCTTGCTTCTGGCAGATCGCCCGCTTCGGCATAGTGGAAGAAGGCTTCGTCAATTAGATCGTTTTCCTCAAAGAAGCGGGCCGCGCGACTATGCAGTGCGGTAAAGAGATCGGGATCGGTGCTGCGCAATTCGAGCTGTAGCAGGTCGCGAAACAGCGTGTGATAGACGAGTCCGCCCGGCAGGCTTCCCAAAAACAGGTTGCGGCCCTGAATCTCGGTCAGCAACGCAGGGCTGCGCTCAAGGCCCAGGGCCTTCCGGCACAGTTCGGGCGACATGCGCATCAGCGTGGAAGATTGCAGCAAAAAATCCCGAACATCTGGCGGCTGGCTGTACAGCATTGGCCTGGCAAGGGCGTTGAAAAGGGCTTCGGGGCCAGTTTGTCCGTTGAGCAGAGCACGCTCGAAGTCTGGCGGCAGCGGTTGCAGGGCCAGCATCGTTCCGGCGGGCCAGCCTTCAAGGTGCGAAAGCAGGAATTGGAGCGCTTCGCCTGGAAGCTGGGAACGATTTGTAAGCGCCGCCAGTTCGCGGACTTCCTCGGCGTTGAGGCGCAGTTCCTCCTGGCCGATAGCCAGCACCTCCCGCCGGGCTATAAATTCGGCCAGGGGCAGATTGGGCAGAAAACGGCTGACCAGGATGAGGTGGCAGGATGGCGGCATCAGGGTGACGAGCGTGCGTAGCCAGGCTTCCGCAGGCGGCGCATTCGCCAGGTGCTGTACGTCGTCTAGGATGTAGATGACGTCAGATTTCAACGTCTCGCGTAAATAGTCGGCGATCAGGACTGCCAATTCGCTGCTGGCAAAGCCCTGGTGTGTGTCGAGCACGTTGATATTGGGAACAATCTCGGCCAGCGCGGTCAGGCAATGGTTGTGCAGATAGGGGACATCACGCTCGCGTTCGTCAATCGTGTGCCAGGCAATCGGGCAGGACACCTGGCGTACGAACTGCGCGACGAGGGTCGTCTTTCCGTAACCGGGCGGCGCGCTGATCAGAGTCAGCTTATGGTCAAATACGCCTTGAAGCTTGGACAGCAGCCGGGGCCGGTCAATGATAGCCGGGCTGGTCCTGGCGATCTGCCGGTGATCGGAACCTGCTGTAGCGACTAGTGCAGCGGACTGTGGCATCCCTATCGTTCCTTCAAAGAATGCTCTTAGAACTACCTGCGATGTTTGGCTGGAACCTGATCCTGGCTTATAAAATCCTGCTATATTTAATGCCATACAGCGATGTTTTGCAAGTCGCTAACTTTCAGATGGCATAACCAGGCTGAATTTAAGCCAAAAGCTGGCTTTGGGTGGAATTTACAAACCGTGAATCCTGGCATCGGACAAGCACACAATAATACTGTATGGTCGCGCCTGACCCTCGTCGGCGAGTATGTGCTGGAATCTCCCCTGCGTATCGCGTCGGAGCCGGGCACGGAGGCCGTCGTCCTGGACGGCGACGGCAGGCCGATGATTCCTGGCAGTTCCTTTCGTGGCGCGCTGCGGGCTTACCTGGAAGGATTGCTGCGCGCCCTTGAAAAGGATCAGCACGTCACGCGCCAGACGATCACCCTGCGCGGCCCGGATGGCCGTCCATCACCGGTCACGCGGCTGGTCAAACTGGCCTGTGACTCGGTGGATAAGCGGGACGATGACCTGAATTACCAGGGCTGCCTGACCAGGGCCATCGTCGAGCGTTGGGAAAATGATCCCCTGCTGCGGCCAGGCTTTGAAGAGGCCGTGCTGTCCTGTTCGTGCCAGGTTTGCCGCCTCTTCGGTGCGCCCTGGCTGGCCGGACGAATCGTGGCGAGCGATCTGCGCGTGATTCCAGAAAGCTGGCCTGGAACGTTTGCTGTCCGGCGCGGGGCGACCCTGAGCCGTGACCGGGATGTGATGATCGAAGGCAGCCTTTATCGCCGCGAGGCCGTACCCACCGGCACGCGCTTCAA